>CAZYQJ010000056.1:0-14762 GCA_964649925.1 uncultured Litorilinea sp. | reverse complement strand
GAGGCATTGGGCTATGTCGCCATGGCGATTGTCGCCGGGGTGGGCGGGCTGTTGCTGTTGCGCGGCCAAACGCTGGGCGGCGCGCTGGTTTCCCTGGGGTTGATCATCACCTACATCGGCTATGTGCAGCGCTTCAACCAGCCGATCCAGCAGATCAGCGTGTTGTGGACGAACCTGCAAAGCGCCATTGCCGGGGCCGAGCGCATTTTCGAGTTGATGGACGAAGTGCCGGACTTGCAGGAGTTGACCGACGCGCCGCCCATGCCGCCGATTGAGGGGCGCGTGGTCTATGACCATGTGTGGGCCGAGTATGTGCCGGGCGAGCCGGTGCTGCGTGATGTCAACCTGGTCGCCGAGCCGGGCCAAACCGTCGCGTTGGTCGGCCCCACCGGCGCGGGCAAGACGACGCTGGTCAACCTGCTGCCGCGCTTCTATGACCCCTCGCAGGGCACAGTGACGATTGACGGGAACGACGTCGCCACAGTGCAGACGGAAAGTCTGCGCACCCAGATTGGGCTGGTGCTGCAGGATACCTTCCTGTTCAGCGAATCTGTGATGGAGAACATCCGCTATGGGCGGCCCGATGCCAGCGATGAGGAGGTGATCGCCGCCGCCAAACTGGCGCAGGCGCATGACTTCATCGAACGGCTGCCCCAGGGGTATGAGACCGTCTTGGGCGAACGCGGCGGCGGGTTAAGCCAGGGGCAGCGCCAGTTGCTTGCCATCGCACGCGCTGCGCTGGCCGACCCGCGCATCCTGATCTTGGATGAGGCGACTTCCAGCGTGGACACACGCACGGAACGGCTGATCCAGGCCGCGCTCGACCGGCTGTTGGCGGGCCGCACCAGTTTTGTCATCGCCCACCGGCTGAGTACGATCCGCAACGCCGACCAGGTGTTGGTGCTGGTCAACGGCGAGATCGTGGAGCGCGGGACGCACGAATCGCTGTTGGCAAAGCAAGGTGCGTATTACGACCTCTATATGAGCCAGTTCCGCCGCCAGGAGGAAGTCTCTGCGCTGGTTCCAGGCGACGGTCAGGTGGTGAGTGCGGGCTAGGGCCTAAACACACTCCCGGAACCGAATCAGTAGACTCGCTCAGTACACAGGCGGGCACGGTCGTCACTATAAGGCAACTGTGCCCGTCTTTTTTCTTGTGAGGTGCGCCTGCCGTCAAGACGCGTTCTCCAGTTTGACAAGCCGCGCCTGCCGCGCTACGCTTGGGATACTTCTTTCTCCCCAAATCCACGCTTCGCCCCGGCTCTCTTGAGGAGGAGCGGCGGGTGTCTAGAACCACAGGAAATGGCCGGTTTACCTATCCGTCCAGCGCGTCCTATAGAGGCGATGTCCGCGGGTCAGCACGCTGGATGCAGGGCATCCAGGACGCTCGCGCATCTGCCGCGCAGACCTGATCTCACCATCCATCTATCCGTTGGCAGCGGATACTCATTGGCGAAGGAGAAGACATGGCACGAACGATTAGCTTTGAACTGAACGATAAGGTCGTCATCGTCACCGGCGCGGGCCGGGGGATCGGCAAGTCCATCGCCTTGATCTGCGCCGAGTACGGCGCGGATTTGGCGTTGGGCAGCCGCACGCTGGGCGAAATTCAGGAGACCGCCAAGCAGGTGCAGGCGTTGGGCCGCCGCGCCGAGGCGTGGGAACTCGACGTGGCGAACCTCGCCAGCATCCGCGCCTTTATCGACAAGACGCTGGAGACCTTTGGCCGCATCGACGTGCTGGTCAACAATGCGGGCTACAACGTGCCCAAACCGGCGCTGGACTACAGCGAAGCCGAATTCGACACCATCGCGGATGTGAACTTCAAGGGCGCGTTCTTTATGTCCACGCTGGCGGCGCAAAGCATGATCGAGCGCAAGATCGAGGGGCGCATCATCACCATTAGCTCGCAGGTCGGCGTGGTAGGCGGCCCGCTGCGCGCCGTCTACGCCGGGGCCAAGGGCGCAGTCGGCCAGTTGACCCGCTCGTTGGCGGCGGAATGGGCGCCGCACGGCATCACTGTCAACGCGGTCGCACCCACCTTCACGCGCACCCCGCTGCTGGAACAGGCGCTCAAGAACCCTGATTTCGCCAAGAACCTGGAAAAAGTCCCGATGGGGCGCATCGCCGAGCCGGAGGAAATCGCTGGCGCCGTGGTCTATCTGGCCTCGGATGCGGCCAGGATGGTGACCGGTCAAGTGTTGGCAGTTGACGGCGGCTTTACGGCAATCTAGATCGTTTCAACCCGTTGCATCACGCATATTGCGAGGGAGTATCCTAGGATGGCAGACAAGTTGCGCGCCGGGGTCATCGGCTGCGGCAGCATCAGCCGCAACCATGTCAGCGGCTATATCAACAGCGGTCGCTATGAGGTGGTCGCCTTGGCTGACCTCAACGAAGATGCCATGGCAGACATGGACAGCCAGTTCAACCTCGGTGCGTACCACTACACCAATGCGCGCGAGATGCTGGCAAAGGAGAATCTCGACGTCGTTTCGATCTGCACCTGGCATGGCGGCCATGCCACCTGGACGATTGTCGCCGCATCCTACCGACCCAAGGCCATCTTGTGTGAAAAGCCAATGGCCGACACGCTGGGCCGCGCCGAACAGATGTTAGTGGCGTGCCGCCGCAACAACGTCAAACTGGTGATCGGCCACCAACGCCGCTTTTTGCCTGCCTATACCCTGGCGAAGAACCTGATCCTGCAAGGGGCCATCGGCGAGGTGCAGTTGATCCAGAGCTTTGGCGGCCAAGGGCTGCCCAACTATAGCTCGCACCAGACCGACATGTACCGCTATCTGCTCGACGACGACGAATGCACCTGGGTGATGGGCAACATCGAGCGCAAGACCGACCAATATGAGCGCGCTACCCGCATCGAAGATTGCGCGGTCGGCGTGTTCCAGTTTTCCAAAGGGGCGCGTGCCCTGTTGCTCAGCGATGTGACGCCCATCATCTATCAAGGCGCGCACATCTACGGCAGCGAGGGCATGATCGCCATGACCACCAATCAGTTGCAGTTGATGAGCAAGGCGACGGGCGGCAAATGGGAACTGCACCAGCCCGACGGCAAGTTCTTTACGGTGGATGAACAAGGCGACCGTTTTGAATGGCTGGAAGGCGGCGCGGCCCAGGCCGATGAACTGGCCGACTGGATCGAGGGCAAGGTGGAGACGCACCGCGGGCGCGGCGAGAACGGCTATAAGGCGTTGGAGATGATCCACGCCATCTATGAGTCGGCGCGCTGTCATGAGAAGGTGATCATGCCCATGCGCACGCGCCTCAACCCGCTGGATATCATGGTGGAGTCGGGCCATCTGGCGCCAGAGCGACCGGGACGTTATGACATCCGCGCCTTTTTGCTGCGCGGGGAGCGCATGAGTTCCGACGAAGAAGGCGCACAGGTACAGGAGTTGCTATGAGCGCGGTGCGGATGGCGCAATATGGAACCAAGCACGGGCACGCGGCAGGTAAACTGCTGGCGATGCTGCGCAACCCCAATGTGGAGGTGGCGGGCGTCTACGAGCCGGACGCAGCGCGGCGCGCCGAGGTCGCCCAGCAGGAACCCTATCGCGGGGTGCATTGGTTTGAGAGCGCAGACGAGATGTTAGGCGACCCTAGCATCGTCGCCGTCGCGTCCGAAGGGCTGAACGCCGAAAGCCTGTGCCAGACAGAGGCGATTGTCCAGGCAGGCAAGCACGTCTGGTATGATAAGCCCGCGGGGGACAACTGGCCGCAGTGGCAGCGTGTGGTCGACCAGGTGCGCCGCCAGGGCCTCTATCTGCAGATGGGCTATATGTTCCGCTATCATGTCGGCTTTCGCCAGATCGCCGAGTGGGTCAAGTCGGGGCTGCTGGGCGACGTGTTTTCGGTGCGCGCCCACATGTCTACCTGGCTGAACGCGGCGCAGCGTGAGGTCATCGCCGAGCATGAGGGCGGCATCTTCTATGACCTGGCCGGTCATATGATCGACCAGATCGTCTGGCTGTTGGGGCGGCCCCAGCGCGTCACAGCCTTTTTACGCAACGACAGCGGCTTGGTTCCTGGGTTCAAGGACAATACGTTGGGCGTCTTTGAGTTTGAGCGCAGCCTGGTCTTTGTAGACATCGCCGCGATGGAGTCAAGGCCGATGGCGCGGCGCTTTGAGGTGTACGGCAGCCGGGGCAGCGCCATCATCGTTGATCGTTTTGACCCTGCTGGCGTCATGCGTCTGTGTCTGGAGGAGGCCAGCGGCGGCTATCCCCAAGGCGTCACCGTGGTCGAGGTCGCCGAGCAGAGCCGCCAGGAGATGTATGAACGCGAGTTGGACGCGTTTGTGGCTGTGTTGACCCACCAACAGCCGCCCGACCGCATGCTGGACCATGAACTGCTGGTGCAGGAAACGCTGCTGCGCGCTACCGGCGGCATCCAAGACTAAATACCATCCAAGGAGGACCCGTTTCGATGGATCGTATTCCCCTTGCCATTGTGGGCTGCGGCGGCATGGGCCACCGTCACCTCTACGGTCTGGCCGAACTCCACCGCGCTGGACTCTCCCGTTTTGACCTGGTCGCTGCCTGTGACCCGGTGACCGATAACGCCGAATCGCTGGCGACCCAGGCTGAAGAACACTTTGGGCGGCGGCCTGCCGTGGTGGACAGCCTGGACAAACTGGAGGCGCACGGTGTGGCCGCGGTGGATATCACCACCACCCCGCGCTATCACCACACGCTGGGCGTGGAGGCTGTCGAGCGTGGCTGGCACGCCATGATCGAAAAGCCGGTGGGGCTGACAGTGCGCGCCGCCAACCGCATCCGCGCCGCCGCGGCCGAATCCAAGCAGGTGGTCAGCACCGCCGAGAACTACCGCCGCGACCCCATCAACCGGCTGGCAAAAGCCCTGCTGGATCAGGGTGTGATCGGACCCCCGCGCTATATGATCCACCAGACCGCGGGCGGGTCCGACCTGATGACGATTTCAGTCTGGCGGCATCAGAAGGACCAAAGCGGCATTCTGCTCGACGTGGGCGTGCATTTCGCCGACATCATGGAGTATTTCCTGGGCGAAGCTGCGACTGTCTATGCCCAGACGCGGCTGCATGAACCATACCGGCGCAACCCTGCCGCCGAAGGCAAGGAATCCTCGTCCAACCCTGCCGGTGTCTATGGACGCTGGCAAAAGGAGATGCCTGCCCGCTTTCAGGCGACTGCCGAGGATGCCGCCTATGCCGTGGTGACCTTCCGCAGCGGCGCGGTGGCACACTATCTCGAAGACCACGCCACGCACGGCAAGCGGCTGTGGTCACGCCAGATTCATGGGTCCAAAGGGTCGCTGGATATGCCCAATGACCGCACAGGCCGCGCCCTTGTGCTGTACCTGGGCGGCAATCAGGTGATCGACGACGAGCGCATCTTGGACCTGGCCCCCAATTTCCAGCTGGACGAGGCGACCGCCGCGCTCTTTGGCGGCGAACGGCTGTGGCGTTATGACTTCCCCTTTGAGCAGGTAGACCGCAAACTCATCGCCGTGGAGTACGCCGACTTTGCCGCGGGCATCCTGGGGGAGCAGCCGGTCGAGGTGGATATCGATCAGGGGACGCGCTCGGTGGCGCTCTCCTACGCCATCCTCGAATCGGGCGCGCTGGGCCGCGCCGTCACGATGGATGAAGTGTTGGATGAAAAGGTTTCGGCGTATCAGAAGGAGATCGACCAGGGGCTGGGGCTGCTATGAAACTCGGGTACAGTACGTGGGGAATGCCGACGCTACCGATTGACCAGGCTGTGGCGCACATCGCGGCCCTGGGCTTTGACGGGATCGAGATCGCGGTGGGTGCGGAATGGACGACCAATATCGAGACGCTGGACGCAGCCGAGCGGCGGCGCATCCGCACGCTGTTGGCCGACCACGGGCTGGCGCTTTCCGCCATCGCGGGCCATGCCAGCCTGCTGGCGAGCGACCCGGAGGCCCACGCCGCTAACGTCGCGCGGCTTAAGGCAGCGATTGACCTAGCATTGGACTGGTCAGGTGACAGCGGTCCCCCCTGTGTCAACACGCTGTCAGGGGGACGCACCGCCGACTGGGAGGCGCAGTACGCCCTCTTTGCTGAACGGCTGGCCGAGATCGTGCGCTACGCCGAAACGCAGGGGGTGATCCTGGCGATGGAGCCGCATGTGGATGGGCTGGTGGATACGCCCGACCGCATGCTGACCATCTTGGAACTGGTGGACTCGCCCCATCTGCGCGTCAACTTCGACATCAGCCACTTCGACATTCTGGGCATCCCCACAGCCGAGAGCGTGGCCGCGCTTGTGCCCTATGCCGTGCACACCCATGTCAAGGACCAGCGCGGGCGCTATCCCGACTATGACTTCTTGATCCCCGGCGAGGGTGACTTTGACTATGTGGCCTATCTGCAGGCGATGCAGGCACAGGGATATGACGGCTTCATCACCGCCGAAGTGAGCAAGATGGTGCAGCGCAGGCCCGACTACGACCCGCTGGCCGCGGCCACGCTGAGCTATCAGACGCTGGACGAGGCATTCCGCCGCGCCGGAATAGGGCGGGTGTAGATATTAGATCGAAAAGTGACCGGCGCTTGCGAAACGCCGGTCACTTGGCATGTGTGGCATGTACGCGCCACAAGAAGCACCAAAGCGCACCTGCAAGAACTATGTCGGGCTGCGAGCCTGATCTACACCATCAGCGCAATCGTGGGTCGGGTTCGCAGCCTGACATGCGTACCCGCTCCCCTGGAATCCCCTTGGGGTCAGCCCGCCGCTAAAGACACCGGGCAGCGCTTTACGCAGGGAGGCAGGCAAGCAACTCCGGCGTGGGCTGCCACTGCATCTGCTGGTCGGTGGTCTCATGCGGCTTGAAGCGCGTCTGCACGTCGCTGATGGGCGTGCCCAACACCTTGATGCGCGCCAGGTCGGCAACGCCCATGCCAAGCTCCTGGCCGTAGTGCAGCAGCCCTATCTCCAGCGGTTCAAACCCCATCGCCTTAGCGACCACGGCATCGGCGGCAAAGACATCGGCGCTGGCCGCGGCCATGCCAAAATCCACGCCATCTGTGCCGCCCGGCCCATTGCCCTGCAGCCCTCGCGTCCCGTCGATCACCGCAATATCGGGGCGCAGGTAGCGTGCCACGCGGATCAGGTTGATGTTGATCATCTTGGCCTCAATCGGCAGCACGCGCTCGCGGTGGCTGCGAAAACCATGCATCTTGATGCGGTCAGGCTTATAGAGCGTGCCCATAATCAGGTTCTTCAGCGCCAGCGTGACCACGCAGCAGTCATGTGTCTTGGCGACGGCCAGCGAGATCGTGCAGGGGCAATCCAGCACGATCTTGGGCATGCGCACCGTGGTTTCGGTCTCATCGGCCAGCATGACCGTGGTCTCCTGCCATTCGGTCTCCTGGTGCAGGTCCACCAGGCGGATCGGGATGGGGTATTCGTCGACGACGGCGCGATAGGCGAAGTTGTCATAGGCTTCGCCCGAATATTTCTCGTTGGCCCCCTCGGCGATGATCACCTCTTCCGGCGGGTTGGCGGCGGACATCAGAAAATCCAGCGTGCCGCGCACAGCGTCGACATGGCTGGAGGCCAGTTGGTTGCTGCTGGAGAGCAGGTTGGGCTTGATCATTACCTGCGGGCGCAGCTTCGCTTCCAGGTCGGCGCGTACTAGGTCCATGGCGTGGTAGACATTGCGGCGGCGATCCTCGCCGCGGGCTTGGCCCACACGGGCAGTCGTAGATATAGACACCAATCACTCCTTGTTACATCCGCGTGTCATATAGGGTATACCGGCATATCAGTGCCCACAGTATTGCACCGATTCATTATTGCATCGGTAAGGTGGCCGCTATCTCGGCCAGGACTTGGTCTACTGCCTCCAGCGTGCGCTGGACATGTTCGTCGGTGTGGGCGGCGGAAACGTACCAGATGCCGCGACCAATCAGCCGCACCCCGCGCGCTAACATGGCTTCGGTGAATACACTGTAGCGCTCTTTGTCGCAGTGCAGCGCATAGTCGCGGTAATCTCGGATCGGCGTATGGTCGGTGAAGGAAACGTGAAAGGCGCAGGGCAGCCCTTGCACATGCAGCGGCAGTTGATGGCGGCGGCCCAGATCGCGCAACCCTTCCATCAACTGCGTGCCGATGCGGTCTAGATGGCGGTAGAGTGCGCCGTCGTCCTTCTCCAGTTCAGCCAGCGCGGCCACCGATGCGGCCATCGAGATGACGTTGCTGTTGAACGTGCCGGAGTGGTTCACGTCCTGGGCAAAGCGCTGCATGATTTCAGCCTTGCCCACCAGCGCGGCGTTGGCAAAGCCGCCCGCCATCGCCTTGGCAAAGCTGGATAGGTCGGGCGTGACGCCAAAATAGCCCTGCGCGCCCGCCAGGCTGAGGCGGAAGCCGGTGATGGTTTCGTCAAAGTACAACAGGCTGCCGTATTGGTCGCACAGGCGGCGCAGCCCTTGCAGATAGCCTGGCTCCGGCGGGATCGCGCCGGTGTTGCACATCATCGGCTCCAGCATCACCGCTGCGATCTGTTCCCCGGCGCGGGCAAAGAGGTCCTCCACCAATGCCAGGTCGTTGAAGGGCAGCACATAGAAATCTTGTAGCGCGCTGGGCGTCTGTCCGGTTGTGCCGGGGACAGGGTACGGCGCATGGCGCGGCCCGGCCTGATCCAGCGGCGGCGCGACGCTGATCAACACGTTGTCGAACCAGCCGTGATAATGCCCTTCGAAGCGCAGGATCATCGTGCGCCCGGTGACGGCGCGCGCCAGGCGCATGGCGGCCTGCACCATCTCCGACCCGCTGAGGCCAAAGCGGCACAACTCCGCTGAAGGCACGATCTCGACCAGTTTCTGGGATAGCTCGATCTCCAGCATGTGTTGACCGGCATAAAGCTGGCCGCGGCGCATGGCGTCATCCACCGCGTCCAGCACCGCGGGGTGCGAATGGCCCAGGATCATCGGCCCTTGGGCCAGCACATAATCAATATAGGCGTTGCCGTCCACGTCGTAGATCAGCGCGCCTTCGGCCCGGTCAAAGAAGAGCGGGTGGGGTTTGCCAAGCAGACGGACGTTGCTGCTGACGCCACCGGCCAGCGTCTGTTTCGCCAGTTCATAGAGTTCGTGAGAGCGTTGCCATTGGCGCACGGATCGATCCTTTCTGGGTGGGATGGCGTTTCTTTAGGCAAATTGCGGCGCGCTGGGCGACCAGGTGGGCAATGCGTCAAACGGGTAGATGGGCCGCGGGAGACGCTGCCACGGGAATTGATCGAGGTGAGACATGGTCGGCCCAACCGTATCCACGCGCAAGATCTCGCTGGCAAAATCGGCGTAATACTGGAAGTTGCTGGCCGTTTTGAGCACCACCATCCTGGCCTGGGCCGGTTCGATGCCAAAACGCCGGTAGACAATCGGGTGATTGCCGCCAATGCCAACATGCTCGCTCACCACGATGTGGATCGAACCAGCGGTGAGCAGCGCGGTCTTGCCCATGTCAAAGACGCCACGACCGATTACCGGGGCCTCTACGATTCCCTTGGCAAGCTGCTGCACGCGCACGGTGATCGACAGCGGCTTGCCGAAGATGGGGTCGAGCTTGCCGCCCAATGCCAGCGTTAACTCGCTGCCTACACCTGCGGCAAAGGCGGCCTGGGCAGCCTCGGCATCCACCAGCGGGACAAGGGCGGTAGACTGGATCTGCTGCGCGACCATCTCGCGCAGGATCACAGTGCTGTCGCCGGTGGCTCCGCCAAAGACGCTGTCGCCGTGGTCGGAGAGCACGACCAGACCGCTTGCGGCGGATTCGGCGCGGCGCACCGCTTCGGCAGGCGGGATGCTGGCATAGACCCAGAAGTCATGGCGCATATCCCACGCCAGTTGGGCCAGTTCGGCGGAGAGGCGTTGGGCCAGGGCCGGGTCATTGTCGGTGATGACGACGGTTGTCCAGCCGCCTTCGGGTACGTCCAGCCACGGCTGCATGGGGAAAGTGGAGACCGAGAGGACGCCGGGCTGCTGTTCCATGGCACGGGCGCGGTCGAACCAGCGTTTCATCGGGCCTTGGCTGGTCAGAAACTGCTCCTGGTGGGTGATCATCGGGATTTTGTGCCAGGCCATCGTGGGGCGCACGCGGCCTTGGAGTATGGCAAAGAGCAGTTTGGCGGCATGATAGCCGGTATCAAAGGGGTTGTGGGGCTGGGTGCGATGGCCGACCATGCCGTTGACGTGGGCCATCATGCGCTGCGTCACGTTGGCGTGGTGGTCATAGGGAACGACGATGGGCACATCCGGCCCCAGGACGGCGCGCGCCGCTTCGAGCAATGCGCCTTCGACATCGGGGTCGTCTTCCGCTGCCGCCGCACCGTGCAGGCTGAAAAAGAGGGCGTCGACGGGCAGGAGACGCTGAAGCCCTTGTGTGATGCGTTGGCGAAAGTCGGCTAGCGTCTCTGCGGAGAGCGGCCCGCTTGCCCCTGCCCACGCGCTGATGATCGGCAGTGGGGTAAAGGCGAAGTTCGCTTCGCGCGCAGCGGCAAAGAAACCCGCCAGCGCACCCGTCCCTTCGCTGCGTTTGTCCAGCACCTCATCGCCTTCGTACAGCCCATATTGGCGGAAGGTCTCCATCGTAGTGCGGACGGGGGAAAAGCTGCATGTCTCCTGCCCAACTTCGGCAATGGCAATACGCACGGCTGGTTCCTTTGCAATGGTGTGCAAGACGGGTGGAGCCTGGGTGGTAGGCGCGCCTTGCGTGGACGGTTAGGGGGCGACCACAGGGCGGCTGGCAAGTGACCAGATATAGTCCCGGTTGATGCCTTCGGGCAGGCTCCAATCGTCTTGTTCAGCCAGATAATCCACGTAGGTCATGATCTTGGCGATCTGGGCACGCGTCTGGGGATGGTCGGCCAGGTAGCGTTCCAGATCCAGGTCATAGGCGAGAAGATGTTGGATTGTGCCCAGCCCGTCGTTGTTGCCGATGGCAAGCAGGATAAAGCGTTGGGTCTGGTTAAATCCCAACGACTCGGCGGCGGCGCTGACATCCGCCAGCTTTGCGTGCATCAGGCGGATGCTGGTGGCGTCGTCAAAGAGGTCAGGCCGCCCAAAGCCGCGCAGACGCTGGGCTTCGTCAGGCAAAAGCTGGGCAATGCCGATGCTTGGCTCCTCGACATATTGATGCCAGCGTGCGGCGGCCCATTCCCATTGGGGCAGCGGCCAGTCAAAGTTTGTGCCCAGCCAGTACTGAACCCGTTCGATGACGTCGATGCCCAGGGGGCGCTGTGCGCTGCTGCCCTGGTTGGCAATGGCCGCGGCTAAGAGGATGGCGGGCACTTGATCGTCCGCCACCGCTTGAATGATGTGGGCATTGGCCCGCACTTCGCGCAGCCCAAAGCGATACCACCCCATCTCGCCCACCTCAAAGTTGGGCAGCGGTTTGAACTGGTTGGGCTGCCGTTCGAGCCGGCTGTAGACCGAGGCATAGTATTGGGCATAGATAAGCTGCGATTTGCTGGAGAATTCCGGCTTGCCCAGGCGAAAACTTGATGAGAGGATCGTCAGCGCCATCAACAGGACGACAAGCGGCGTGGGCCAGGGCAGGCCAAAGATGTACACAACGCCCGACGGCTGGTCGGAGAGGCTCCGAGCGGCATGGCCCAACGAAAAACTCTGAATGCGGGTACGAACTCTGTGTGCCATATCGATGTTGCGGTCTAGACCCGGGCAGGCTACTCTGGCCGGGTGTTGGAGATCACTAACTCGACAAACACGCCCGTATCAATGTCCAGGAGATCGGTGACCTCCAGCAGATGTCTTTCCGTTTGGAGACTTTGGACGACTTCAGCCGACGCGTCGGCGGGAACCTCCAGGTTCAGGGCTGTGCTAGCGCGTCGAGGGCCAGGCGCGTCGCAAAACCCATCATGTAACGCTAGTGTGCCTGTCGTGTCCACTGTCCCATTGAGCGGGTTCAAGGTAAATGTGACGTCAAATAACAGATTGGCAATGCCCAGTTGCATACACCAGTTGTCCGTGACCGCGGGAGATGTGCCGTCGAGTACAAACTCGCGCGGCTCGATCTCCCGGTCGACTGGCCTGCCAGTGCTGGCAAACGAGTCGTTTTGCAGCGCCAATCGCAGGGTCGCCGTGCCCCCAAAGGTAACGGCGCGGCTGGGGACGTCGCTGGGAACAAGGGTGGGGGTGACGGTGGGCAGCGCGATCCCAGTGACCTCTTGCGTAACAACCGGCGTGGGCGTCGGCTCCGGCATCGCAGGGGGAGGCGTGGCAGCGGGCTGCACCACGGGCGCTTGTCGCTGAACCTCCGCCACGGGCGCACGGGTCGGATCCAAATCCTCATCGCCCGGTTCAAGCGGCGCAGGGGCTGTCCGTCCACTCCACCACATCAGCGCGATCAGCATGACGGCTGCTAGCGAGACTATCAGGACCCATCGACCGGCTGTTGGACGTAGCGCGGCGGGGCCTTCCGCGGTCTCGTCTTGAGTTATGTTGTGGTCCTGCTCGGCCATTGCCTCCCGGTATCCCTTAGAAAAAGTCCGCCTGATCCCTGTGCGCGCAAATACGATCTCCCTAAGCAGATCAGACGAACCTTATTGTACCACAGGTACGCGGTAGATGGGGGAATTGATGAGCGCCGCGGTCAGGCCGCAGAACAGAAGTGCGTGATCAGGCGGCGATAGACATCCACGGCGCGCTGGAGTTGGGCGATCTCAATCCACTCGCCCTGGGTATGCGCCTGGGCAATATCGCCAGGGCCGAGGATCACCAGGTCGGTGTAGTCCTTGAAGATGGCGGCTTCGGTCCCAAAAGGCACAGTGACGGGCGCATCCGCGCCTGTAGCGGTCACGGCAGCCTGGACAATCGGGCTGGACCTATCGGCATAGAACGGGCCAAAGCCGTACCAGTCGGTCTCCAGATCGTACCGGGCCGCGGCGTCGAGGATCATGGCCAGCACTTCGTCGCTGTGGTCATTGGGCATGGATCGGAAGCCGACCGTGCAGACGGTACGCGCTGCGGTCACGTTGGGCTTGGTGTTGCCGTCGTTGACGGTCATGTTGAAGCCGTTGGTGGGGGGCGAAAACTCGTCGTTTTGATAGCGGCGGTCTTGCTGGAATCGGGCGGCAAGCTCGGCCATTTCCGCCATGAACGGAGCGATTAGGAAGTTGGCGGAGACGCCTAGATCGGTGCTGGTGTGGGCGGCGCGACCGTGGGCTGTGACGGTGACGCGCGTGCCGCCTTTATGGGCGTAGACGGGCAGCAGCGTGGTCGGTTCGGCGATCACGCCATAGGCGGGCCAGCCCTCTGCCAGCAATTTTGACTGGGAAACGACCTGCTTGGCTCCTCCATAGCCTACTTCTTCGTCGGCGGTCAGCACCAGGTAGAGCGGCTGGCGCAGCGCAGAAGCCGGGAATGAGGCGGCGGCCACCAGCGTGGCGGCGAGCGGCCCTTTCATGTCACACGCGCCGCGGCCAATCAACCGGCCTGCTTCCATCTTGGGCGTGAAGGGGTCCCAGCCATTGGGATCGCCGGGTACGGTGTCCGTATGGGAAAAGAGGCCCAACCCGCCCGCACCGCTGCCTTTGCGCGCTACCAGGCTGACCTTGCGCGCGCCTTGCGTTTCATAGCTGAGTTCTTCGACGGTAAAACCGAGGCCGCCCAGCAGGTCGGCCAGATAGGCGGCGATATGGCTGTTGCTTTCGTGGCTGGGTGACGGCATGGCGATCAGCCGTTGGCTCAGGTCGAGCAGGTCAGGAAGGGTGGTCATGCAATAGCTCCAACGTACTTGATGAGATTCAGGGTTGGCGACAATGGACAATCATAGTAGCGCGGCGGCTGGGTGTCAAAGCTAGGGCGGTGACTCGCTTCCGCCGCTTTGCAACTGTTTTGCCAGCCGGTCATAGAGGACGATGTTGACGGCTGCCGCCAGGTTGAGCGAGTGGGCGCTAGGAATGACCACTATGTCACGACACCAGCGCGTGATCGACTGGCCCAGGTCGCCATCTTCTGGGCCAAAGAGATAGAAGGCGCGCTCCGGGTGGGTGTAGTGGGGCAGGGCGATGGCGTTGGCTTGGCGTTCAATCGCAACGGGCACACAGTCAAAGGGAATGACCGTATGCAGGTCATCCACCTGCACGACGGGCAGGAAGCGATAGGCTTTGGCGGTATCGGTGCTTTGGACTCGGTAGCGGCTGCCCGCGATGGCGACCAGGGCCACGCTGAAGCAATAGGCCGCGCGCAGCACGCCGCCCACATTCTGCGGGTTTTTCGGGTTGTGCAGCCCGATGGCAGCATAGCCTGCCTGCGCCGGGGGCAAACCCAGGTCGGGTCGGGTGGTCACGACGTTAGGGCTTGGTCGATCTAGTCACACGCCATTGGCGGTACCAGGAGGCAAACCGCCACCAGCCGCCGAATGTGTTCGTCTTGAGCGCGTGATAAAGTTGGCGTTGAAAATCCAATGCCTGCGGCGGCGTGAGCCGGTAGGTGCGCTGCGGCGTGCCGTGGAGGCCCGGCAGCACCAACCACTGGTTCCCGGCAAAGGCCAGGGTGTGGCTGACGCGTTCCTCGCCGCTGGGGTGGATCAGATGCACATGGATCAGCGTTTCCACGCCCGCCAGCCAGCGCACCCAATTGCGCCGCACCAGCGGTGATTGCAGCGCAGCACGTGTGACCGGCGTAAACAGCACCTGAACGATGCGCCATGACTCTTCGGCGTTGAACGCGCCGTCATGGGCGTGGGCAGCGAGTCGGGTCACATTCTCCAGATGAACCG
>CAZYQJ010000055.1:0-14791 GCA_964649925.1 uncultured Litorilinea sp. | reverse complement strand
GGTTGACGCTGCGTTATCGTCAGGTTTACAACCAGATTTTGATCCCGCGTGGGCTGACGATCCCCTTGGTCTTTACTGAGTTGGGCGTGGATGGCTATGTGTCCGACCGGCCCGGCCCGGCGGATGCGCGCGGCTGGCATCATTTCCAGGAGTATTGGGCCGAAAATGGCTATGGCCTGTGGGGGCCAGGGGCCTACATCGAGCAGCTTGTCTGGTTTGACGAGGCCATGCGCCAGAACGACTATGTGATCGGCGGCTGCATCTATGCGCTGGCCGGAAGCCAGGGCTGGGAGTCGTATGACATCCTCGGCCCGGCGGCGGCGGTGCTCCAACAATATCTCAGTGTACACGCACCGGTGTAAGCACATCCGGTAGGATGACCATCATGGCGTTAACGCAGATTCACGCAGGGCTGTCGAACACAGCGCTGCTCTTTATCGGGTTGATCGGCATCTGGGCGCTGCTGCTGCGTTTTCGCAGCCAACCACTCAACGCCTCTTGGTTTGGCGCTGCGCTGGTGGGGGAACTGCTTTTAGTCGCGCAGGCGCTTGTAGGCGCGCTCCTCTATTTTCAAGGGCTGCACGTGATGCTGGCGCGGCCCTTTATGCACATCCTCTATGGCATTGTGGCCGTGGTGACGCTGCCCGCCTCCTACAGCTATTTTGGCAATCTGGAGGATGAGCGGGTGCGGACGCTGGCCATGGCTGTGACCTGCTTCTTCCTCTGGGGTATCCTCTTGCGCGCCGGAAACGTAGCGCAGTATGAACTGCCATCGCTGTAAGCGGGGGCGTGGGGAGATAGGCAGTAAGGAGCAGAGGCAGATTTGTAGGTGGGATTTTAGGTGCTACTCGTGGCGCGCATGAACGCTTTGGGTTAGCGCGTAGGCGGCCAGCTATGTCAGGCTGCGAGCCTGACCTACAACATGCCTCGGGTCGTAGGTCGGGTTCGCAACCCGACATGGCGGCATGGCATTGTGTAGATAGAAAACGGCACCTACGATATGGCTGCCATTTTCTGTCCCATCTCCTAATCCCTATCTCCCTACTCCCTTCCGCAAAGTATTTGGCGCGGCGATTGGCTTGCTGCTAAAATATGAACATATGCGCTGTGTGGTGTACGTTGCCAAAGAGCCAGGAGTATGTCGAAGCAAGTTCTCGTGTTAAACGCAAGCTACGAGCCGTTGAGCTTGGTGTCTGTGCGGCGGGCCGTTGTGCTGCTCTTGCGCGAGAAAGCAGAATTGCTAGAGGCGACGGAGCAGATGCTGCGCAGCAGCCGCCAGACGATGGCTGTGCCGCTGGTGATCCGGCTGGTGCATTACGTGCGGTTACCCCATCGCAAGGTTCCGGCCACGCGCGCCGCAGTCATGCTGCGTGATGCCTTTACCTGCCAGTATTGCGGTGAAATGCCGGGCCGCCATTTGTTGACGGTGGACCATGTGTTGCCGCGCAGCCGCGGCGGCAGCCATGATTGGACAAACTTGGTCACGGCCTGCACACGCTGTAACCAGAAGAAGGGGTCGCTGACCCCCGAAGAGGCCAATATGCAGCCGATCCGCAAGCCCTTTGAGCCGACTTATGTGGCGTTGGTGTTGCTCAGCAACCCGGTGGCTGCGGCGCGTTGGGAATATCTAATGGGGATGGCGAAAGAGCAGGTCAAGCCCGATTATGTCCACAGTTGACGCCCGACGCGAGACGCTGGATGCCATCGCGCGCCGGATCGCGGACCTCAACGAGCAGTCGTTGGCGCAGCTCTCCCAGTATATCAGCTACCTGAAGTGGCAGGAGGAGTTGTGGCACAGCCTGCTGGAGGATGAGGCCCAGCCTGCCCCGCACCAGGCGTTGATCTGGCAGTATGATTTCCTTGAAGGCTTCCCGGCAGCGCGCAAGGTTGCCACGCGCGACCCCGCGCTCATGGAGATCAAGACCGGCCTGGCGAGTTGCGGCATGGTGCAGCAGATGGCGCTTTGGCAACATCCACCGGTGACGGGCAGCGCGGTCTGTGAATACCAGTTGCATGTGCCGAATGAGGTAGACAGTCTGCGGCTGCGCTTTGGCGTAGGCATCCGGGATGGCGCGCTGATGGAGGGGGATAACTGGTGCGCCTTCCGCATCCATGTCAACGGGGTACGCATCTGGAGCACCACCAAGCAGACCACTGAATGGGAACGGTATCTGATCGATCTGCCCAGCCTGACAGGCCAGGATATGGTGATCCAGTTTGTCACCGATGGCCTGGGGGACAACCGCTGGAATTGGGCAGTGTGGGCCGAGCCGCAGTTGCTTGGCTATGGCCGGCGGCGTAGTGGGAACACGGGCCGCAACAGCGCATAGTGCATCCTGCCGTGCAGGGTGTGCCGTTGGGTTTGACCGCAGCCTCTCCGTGACCACGATCAAGTAAATCGAAATCGGGACCTGCGCCGGGGGAAACACGGTGCAGGTTAATGGTTTTGGTGGACAGTTCAGCTGTGAATATGTGGATGCATAGTGGGCGATAGGCCTGTACATATGTCTGACGCGATCCTGGCGAGCTTTGGCGTAAGTCCGGCTGACTGGCTGGGCAGCGGCGGCGAGTCTGATGTCTATGCCCTGGATGCCGGGCGCGTGCTGCGACTGTATAAGGGCGAGAACCTCGATTACCTGGTCAAGCGTCAGGCGTTCTATGCTGAACTGCGTCGCTACGACCTGCCCTTTGCCACACCGGAATTTTTGGAAGTGGACAGCCGCAGCGGGATGATCTATGCCGTCGAGCGGCGGATGCCGGGACGGGATTTTGCCCAGGTGCTGCCCACGCTGGAGGGGAGCGACCGGGAGAGGGCGCTGTCGAGCTATCTGGAAGTCGCCGGGCAAATCGGCGCGGTGCGGCTGCCCGGCAGGCCGTTTGGCGAGATCATCACGCCGGATGTCCCCATTCAGGTCGATGACTGGGGCGCGTATCTCTCCGCCCGGATGGCGCAGACGCTGGCCTCCAGCCGCGCTGACCTGGAAGCAGATGTGCCGCGGCTGGCCGATGTGCTGGATGTAGTGGATCGCACGCTGTCGCCGCTGGCTGCATGGCAGGAGCCTTGTCTGGTTCACGGGGATTATTTCCCCGGCAATGTCTTTATCGACGATGACCTGCGTATCTGCGGGGTGGGCGATTTTGGCTATAGCACCGTAGTGGGCGACCCGCGGCTGGATATCGCCGCCGCTATCGCCTTTTTGGAGGTCGTGCGCGGGTACCGGGAAGAGGACAGCGTATGGATACGCCGCACCGCCGCCCGCTGGTGGGACGGCTCCATCCTGGCTGTGGTCGATGCGTACCGGCTCTATTACTCGATCTACTTCTCCGGCTGCAAACGGGACGACCCGGATACCTACGGCTGGTGCGCCGCTAACCTGCAGGCTGTGGCGGCACGTTTGGACTGATGGGGATGACACGTTAGCTTGTGAATCTGCTGACCATTGAGCAACTAGCCAAGCAGTTGGGTGAGCGCCCGCTCTTTGAGGGGGCCGACCTGATGATCAATGTGGGCGACCGCGTGGGGCTGATCGGCGTCAACGGCAGCGGCAAGAGTACGCTGCTGCGGATCGTCGCCGGACTGGAAGCGCCCGACGTGGGTACTGTGCGCCTGGCCCCAAACATCCGGGTCGAATATCTGGCGCAAGACCCCGTGCTGGACGATACGCTGACGGTGCTGGATACGCTGTTTGCAGGGTCGTCGCCGCAGATGCAGTTGCTGCGCGCCTACGAGGAGACCACCGCCGCCCTCCAGCGCAGCCCGACCGATGCTGGCCTTCAGGCGCGGCTGGCCGCGATCAGCGCCGAGATGGACAGCACAGGCGGTTGGGCGGCAGAGGCAAACGCCAAATCGATCCTGACGCAGTTGGGCGTGAGCGACTTCGACGCCCCCGTCAGCACGTTGAGCGGCGGACAGCGCAAACGGGTCGCCCTGGCGCGTGCGCTGATCGACCGCGCCGACCTGTTGGTGCTGGACGAGCCGACCAACCACATCGACGCCGACACGGTGGCCTGGCTGGAGGATTACCTGGCGACGACACCCGGCGCGCTGCTGATGGTGACCCATGACCGCTACTTTCTGGATCGCGTGGTCAACCGCATTGTCGAACTTGACCGCCGCCAGTTGGTCAGCTATCCGGGCAACTACAGCCACTATCTCGAAGCGCGCGCCGCCCGCCATGAGCAGTTAGCGGGGCAGGAACAGAAGCGGCGCAAGCTGTTGATGCGTGAACTGGAATGGCTGCGGCGCAGCCCCATGGCGCGCGGGACCAAACAGAAAGCGCGCAAACAGCGCGCCGAAGAGTTGATGCAAATCCGCTATGACAGCGGTGAGGAAGTGGTCTCGCTGGCGTTGGCAGGGCGGCGGCTGGGCAAACAGGTGCTGACCGCGCGCGGGCTGGTTAAGGCCTATGACGGCGCGCCCGTGGTCGAGGGGCTGGACTTGGTGCTGGAGCCGGGCGACCGCATCGGCATCATCGGCCCCAACGGGGCGGGCAAAAGCACGCTGCTCGACCTGCTGGCGGGCAAACAGGAACCCGACCAGGGCACGATCCAGTGGGGCGAGACGGTGGAGATCGGCTACTATGACCAGCGCAGCGAAGACCTGGACGACCACCAGCGCATCATCGAGTTTGTCAACGAGGAAGCGCCGTTGATCCTGACCAAAGACGGCGAGCGCGTCGAGGCCGCGCAGATGTTGGAGTGGTTTCTCTTCCCGCGGCCCATGCAGTACGCGCGCATCGGCAGTCTGAGCGGCGGCGAGCGGCGGCGGCTTTATCTGCTGCGTACTTTGATCCACCAGCCCAATGTGCTCTTTTTGGACGAGCCGACCAACGATCTCGACATCCAGACGCTGACAGTGCTGGAGGAATTCCTCGACCACTTCAACGGCTGCCTGGTGGTGGTGAGCCATGACCGCTATTTTCTCGACCGCACGGTGGACTTTCTGGTGGCGATGGAGGACGGCAAGCTGGGGCCGCGCTATCCCACCCCCTACACCACCTTTGAGCGGCTGCGCCAGGAGGCCAACGGCGCCCAGGAGAGCGTACCCGCCAAACCCACACCCCGGCCTGAGCGCCGCCGCGACCCCGCGCCGCGCAAACTGAGTTGGAAAGAGCAGCGCGAGGTCGAGACATTGGAGGCGCGCATTGCCGAGTTGGAGGCGCGCAAACCCGTGTTGGCCGAGGCCATGAGCGAGTGCGGCGGCGACTATCAACGGCTGCAATCCCTGGCGGATGAGTTGGAGGCAGTCAACGCCGAACTGGAGCGCGCCCTGGCGCGCTGGTTTGAACTGGCGGAGATCGCCGAACAATCGTGATCCGATCAACTTGGGCCGCGTATCGCCCCTTCTGTAAAGGCAGATCATGGCAGACTTTGCACGTTATTTGAACATTCGCAGCGCCATCAGCCCGGTGCTGTCGCCAGACGCGACGCGCGCAGCCTTTTTGAGCGACATCACCGGCAATTATCAGGTGTGGAGCGTGGAGACCGCAGACGAGGACGCCCCGCGCTGGCCGCGCCAGCTTACCTTTTTTGCCGATAAGGTGTGGGAGGTTCATGGCACGCCCGCGGCCAATCATCTGATCGCGGTGGGCGATGTGGCGGGCAATGAGCGCCAACAGTTCTATCTGATCAGCAACTATGGGGCCAACGCCGCTGGCTGCGAGGGCCATGAGGTGCGCCGCTTGACGCAGGATGACGAGTCTATCCACACCTTTGGCGTGTGGAGCGAGGATGGACAGGCCATCCTCTACACCTCGAACGCGCGCAACAAGGTAGATTTTGACCTCTATCGCATGGATGTATCCACGGGCGCGGCGGCTTTGGTGCGTGAATGCAGCGGGCGGCGCGCCGTGGTGGGCTGGTCGCGCGATGGGCGCTATGTGCTGAGCGCCGACAACGTGGCGAGCGACCAGATCGACCTCTACTGGCTGGATTTAACCACCGGCCAAGAACACGCGCTGACCGCGGCCCATCGCGCCGCCCGCTACGGGTCTGTATGTTGGGTGGGCGATGCGATCTATCTGATCAGCGACCGCACCCATGACCGCGGCGCGTTCTGCCGCTTGAATCCACAGACCGGCGACCTGACCCCGCTGGTGGATGCCGACCAGATCGATACGCTGACAAGCCCCTACCTGGGCGAACTTGAGATGCTGGCCGTGGATCGCTCCGGGCGACAGGCTGTGCTAGGCGTCAACGTCGAGGGCTACAGCCGTCTGTTTTGGGTAGACCTGGCTGCGGGCAACGCCATTCGCCCGGTGAATGGTCTGCCGGAAGGGGTGATCGGCGGGCTGTCGTTCAGCGCTGATGGGCGGCAGGTCGTCTTTGCCTTGCAGACGCCGCAGCAGCCTTCCAACATCTGGCTGTTGGATGCGGCAAGCGGGGCGCTGCAGCGCGTGACCGACAGCAATTTGGCCGGGGTGGATGCCGGAACCTTTGTCGCGCCCACGTTGATCCACTACCCGACCTTCGACGCGCGGCAAATCCCGGCCTTTTATTACCGGCCTGTGACACCGCCTCCGGCTGAGGGATACCCCTGCATCCTCTATGTGCATGGCGGCCCGGCCAGCCAGCAGCGCCCGACTTTCGACGTGAGTTTTCAGTACTTCTTACAGCAAGGCTATGCGCTGGTGGTGACCAATGTGCGCGGCAGCACGGGCTATGGTCGCGAGTATATGCTGCTGGACGAGGTGGAGCGGCGCATGGACAGCGTGACCGACCTGAAGTATGCTGTGGCCTGGGTTGAGCAGCAGGCGGAGATCGACAGCAAACGTATTGCCATCTATGGGCGCAGCTATGGCGGGTTTATGGTGCTGGCCGCCCTGACTGAATACCCAGACCTCTTTGCCGCCGGGATCGACGTGGTGGGGATCGCCAACTGGGTCACCTTCCTGGAGCGCACCAGCCCGTGGCGGCGCGCCCACCGCGAGCGCGAGTACGGCAGCTTGGAATATGACCGCGCCTTTTTACGCAGCATTTCGCCGCTGCACAAGGCAGACCGGATTCGTTGCCCGCTGTTGGTGATGGCAGGCGATAATGACCCGCGCGTGCCGCTCTTTGAGTCGGAGCAGGTGGTGGAGAAGGTGCGCGCGGCGGGCGGCACGGTAGAGTTCATCCACTATGCCGACGAGGGCCACCAGTTCAGCAAGCTGGCGAACCGCATCGACAGCTTTACCAAGATGGCGGACTTCCTTCACACCCATCTGGTGCAAGACACCCAATAAGTACCCGGAGCCAGTGCCGGATCATGCAAGAGGTTATCTGTTTTCATTGCGGCAATGCCGTCAAGATTTCCCCCGATCAGAGTCTCTGCTCAGAGTGTGGGGAGGATCTACAACATCTCCTGGCCCCGGAGTTTGTGGCGGGCTACTTTTATCAACGCGCCCAAATGCTGGCTGATCAGGGGGAGGCCGCGGCTGCGCTGGCCCAAGTCGAGCGCGGGCTGACCTACGCAGCCAGCGCCGAACTGCACCTGCTGGCCGCGATCCTGGCCCAGCAAGTCGAACGCTATGACCAGATGCGCCACCATGTGGCGGCCATTGCCGTGGACGATACACTGCGGCCTGAGGCGGAATGGCTGCTGCGTGCCCACCAGGCGCGGCAGCGGGCGCTGCAGGGGCGTTCGCATACGGCGACGCGGACGCCCGGCGCGCCATCGTTGTTAGACGAGTTGTTGGGCCGGAATGAGGGGGACGACGCGTCCACAGGGGGACGACCGCTGCAGGCGTTGTGGCCTGCGCTGGCGGTGATGGCGCTGCTGGGCGTGGTGGCGATGGCCTATGTCTATTGGATGGGAGATGGCCCTCTGCCCGATGCGGCGCAGACAAGCCGCGCAGGGGACCCTGCTACGCCAGAAGGACAGGCAACCCTGACCGTTTCGCCCGTGGCACCGGCTGCAGCGGTGACGCCCGAATCAACGCCGGATACAGGGATCCATCTGCTGCCTACGCCAACGCCTACTTCTCTGGCGGATGTCGCCATTGCCGCCAGCACACCGCGCCCGGTGGTGATCATCACGGCAGAAACCTTCGATCTGGATCGCTATTTGCAAGAAAACGGCTATCCCCACCTGGCTGGCTTGGGCGTGGGCGCGCGACAGCAAGGCACGACGCTGATCCTGCGCGGCGTCGTCCAGTTGGATCTGCAGCGGCGGCAGTTGGTGGAAGCGGCGTCCGCGGTCCCTGGCGTGAGCGAGGTCAACACGGTGGACCTGGTGTTGATGCCCGCTCCCACCTATACGGTGCAGGAAGGCGAGACGCTTTGGTCCATCATCTATGACATATACGGCAACGCCGAGCAGATGCAGGATCTGATCGACCTGAACCGCGATGTCATGCCCTCGCCCGAACTGCTCAGCCCAGGCACGGTGTTACAAATACCGCCCCTGCAATGAGTTAGTGGTGCGTTTCGCCGCCGTTGACTGTGAGTGACTGGCCGGTGATAAAGTCGCTGTCATCGGATGCCAAAAAGACGACGGCTCCGCTTATATCCGGCGGTTGGGCGTTGCGTTTGATGATCTGCGTCTCCACGATCTGCTGCTTCAACGCGGCCAGAGTTTCCGCATCGACCAGCGAGGTCGTGGCGTCGGTCAGCGTGTAGCCGGGCATGATGGCGTTGACATTGATCCCCGTACCGCTGAGTTCGCGTGCCAGCGAGCGGGTCAGCGCAAAGACAGCCCCTTTGGATGCGACATAGTGGAGCAGGAAAGGCACGCCTCCCCAGATAGCCGCAGACGAGATATTGATAATCTTGCCTTTGCCCTGCTGCTTCATGGCTGGAACGACAGCCTTGCAGCAGTTCCAGACCCCTTTAACGTTGATCACCATCACCCGATCCCACTCGACCTCAGAGATCTGGTCAAAGGGGGTGGACTTGAGGCCGCCGTAGAGGGCTGCGTTGTTGACCAAGATGTCAATCCGCCCGAAGGATAGCAGCGCCTGGGCCGCCATGGCCTGGGTGCTTTGCTCGCTGGCCACGTCGACCGTCACGGCCAGCACTGCCCCGCCCGTCTCCTTGACTCTGGCAGAGGTTTCATCACAGGCCAAAATATCGGCCGCCACAATCCGCGCCCCTTCGCGGGCAAGCGCAAGACAGTGTTCCTGCCCCAGCCCGCGCGCTGCGCCGGTGACAATCGCAACCCGATCTTCGAGTCTCACGGTGGTGTCCTTTTCGGTGATGGTTTCAGTGGTAGGGGCCATGATGCGAACGCCTTCAAAACGAAGGCGTTCGCATGGAGATCAGATGACGTTTGCCCGGCGGTCGCCTAGCGCTTTTCAAGCATTTCCAGCAGCGTATTGGCGGCGGCGTCGGCAAATTCTGGGTCGTTGATGTTGTAGTCTAGCTCGTAGACCGGGATATCCGGGCGCAGGTTGCGCTTGATGGCGTCATAACAGGCGGCGTCCGCCTCTGGGTCCCAGAAGCGCCCGCCGGGGCTGTCGAGCATGGAGACGCCTTTGAGCGGCAGCAGCACCGCCACCGGCGCGGTCGCCAGGTTGGCCGCTTCGGCCAGCAGTTCGCCGATGCGCGTGTTTTCCTCGACGTTTGTCCGCAAGAGCGTCACGTTGGGATTCCACTCATACAGGTTACGCGCGTGGTATTTCTCCGGCACTGTGTCGGGGCTGCCGAAGTTCGCCATGTCGACGCAGCCCGGCACAATCACCGCGGGGATGCCCGCGCGCGAGGCGGCCTGGCCGCGCGTCGCCCCGGCGCTAAAGACGCCGCCGCACACATAGTCCGCCAACTCGGTGGTGGTGATGTCCAGCGAAGCGGTGATGTAGCCGTCGGCGATCAAGCTTTCCATCGTGCGCCCGCCCGCGCCCGTGGCATGAAAGACCAGCACTTCATAGCCCGCGCGTTCCATCACCTCGCGCGCCCGGTCGACGGCAGTGGTGGTATTGCCAAACATCGAGGCGGTGACCAGCGGCTTTTCCTCGCCAGCGGCGGGCGGTTCGACCTGTACCATGCCTGCAATGGCCCCAGCAGCGTTGGCGAAGATGGCGCGGCTGATGCGGTTGAGACCGGCCACGTCGACGATGGAGGGGATAAAGACAATGTCTTTGGCCCCGGTAAAGGCGCTGACATCGCCGCCGCCCACCGTCGAGACCATCACCTTGGGCACGCCGACCGGCAAAACACGCATGGCCGTCGTCGCCACCGACGTGCCGCCCGTGCCCCCCATCGCCAGGATGCCGTCGAGCTTGCCTTCGTCATAGAGACGGCGCACGACTTCGGTCAGCCCTGCGGCGGCAGCACGCATGGCTTCGTCCTTGTGGTCACCGGAGGAAAGGTGGCGGAGGTCGCCGCCGCCCGCGGCCAACACTTCCTCGCGCGCGATGTCGGGGGTGTAGGCGGGCGGCCCCATGATGCCGTAGTCCACGGTGAGGGTATTTACGCCTTGCTGTTCGATAAGCTGTTTGACCAGGGCATATTCTTGCCCCTTGGTGTCGAGTGCGCCGACCAACACAACTGTCTTTGCCATGACTCCCCTCCTGGGGTAAATGTAGATGGATGGAACTTAGTGATTATGCGTCCTGTAGGCGGCAAACCCAATCCGGCTGGGGGAGGTCCCATTGGCGTGACGCCCAGCCGACCATCTGCGCCAACTGCTGGCGTTGGAAACGGCGTACACGCGGCAGCCCTGGGATTTCCTCCTGCCAGGCGCGTGCGGCAAAGAACACTACCCACCAGGCAATGGCCTCCTCCACCGCGGCAGCATCCAACGCCAGCCGTTCATGATACCAGGTCAGGATTTGGTCGGGGGGTGGTCCCCCTTCCACCGCCACGCTTTGAGCGTAGGGCACGATCTCCCATTCCGGGCGGCCCACGCTGATGGCGGGCCAATCAAAGAGCGAGAGCCGTCCCCGGTGAAAGCGCAGGTTGTCCGAACGCAGGTCGCCATGCAGCAGCGCATAGGGCGCTTCGCGCAGCGCGGACTGCGCCAGGACGTGATCCAGCACAGGCGATGCGGCCTGCCACCAGGCCGCAGCCGCTGCGGATTGATCTTTTGCCAGGGCTGCCAGCTTCTGCATCCCCTCAGTCTCTTGAACAGTCCTGGCCCAGTCCTCCCTGGCAAGCCGCTCCTCTGGCCGTGGCAACCAGTCCGGCAGCGGTTTACCCAATGTGGCCTGGTGGAACCGGGCAATCGCCTGCGTGATGGCCTTAGCGCGGCCGCGCGCCCAGGGTGGGACGCTCTTTGGCCCCAAGTCCTCCAGCAGCAGGACACGCCAATCTTCATGCTCGAAGGTAGCGTAAAACTGGGGCATCCACGCGCTGGCAACATCGCGTACCTGCTGGTATACATCAATCTCGATCTGCAGCGCGCGGGTGGAGATCTCGTTGGATTCGCAGAAGGTTCCTTTGAAAAAGGCGCGGCGGCCATCGGCCAGGGCGAGGCGGAAGGTGGGCGTCGGCGTATAGCCGCCCCAGATGCGCATAGCACGCTTCACGGGTGCGGCCAAGGCCTCCACCACCCGCTGGCGAACTGCGCGCGGCACCTGCTGCCAGGTCGGTTTGGCTTCGCTTCCGGTGCGGGACATGACGAGCTCCGGGTCATGGTCTGGCCGGGACGCGATCCGGCTCTAGATCTACCAACGCCGCGCCCGCCAGTTCTAGTTCCTGCGAACGGTGGCACGCCACCAGATGGCCGGGGGCATCTTCGACCAGCGGCGGCGCTTGCGTGCGGCAGATGTCCGTGGCATAGCGGCAGCGCGGGTGGAAGTAGCAACCGCTGGGCGGGTTGGCAGGGTTGGCGACCTCCCCCGGCAGGGTGATGCGGCTCATGCGCCGGTCGGGGTCGGGCACAGGGATGGCGGACAAGAGCGCTTCGGTGTAGGGGTGGCGCGGGCGGGTAAACAACTCGATTACGTCGGCCACTTCCACGATCTTGCCGACATACATCACGGCCACGCGGTGCGAGATGTGCTTGATCACGTTCAGCCCGTGCGCGATAAAAAGGAACGAAAGATTGAGTTCCTTGCGCAGGTCTTGCAGCAGGTTGAGAATTTGCGCCTGGATCGAGACATCCAACGCCGACACCGGTTCGTCCGCCACGATAAATTCAGGGTTGAGCGCCAGGGCGCGGGCGATGCCGATGCGCTGGCGCTGCCCGCCGCTGAAGGCGTGGGGATAGCGGTTCATGTGTTTGACCTCCAGCCCCACCATTTGCATCAGCGTTTTGACGCGCTCGACCAGTTCATCGCCGCTGGCGACCTTGTGCAGGATCAACGGCTCGCCCACGATCTGCAGCACGGTCTTGCGCGGGTCGAGTGACGAGTAGGGGTTCTGAAAGACGAGTTGCGCCTTGCGCCGCATCTCCTTTAGCCCGCGTTTGTCCAGCGACATCACGTCAATGGGCGTGCTTCCCTTGGGGGTAAAGATGATTTTGCCATCGGTCGGCTCGACGGCGCGCAGGATACAGCGGCCCAGGGTCGTCTTGCCGCTGCCCGACTCGCCCACCAGCCCTAGCGTTTCGTTGCGGTGGATGGTGAGCGACACATCGTCCACGGCTTTGACATGCCCTACCACCGTCTTGAGTAGCCCGCGCTCGATGGGATAATACTTCTTTAGGTTCTGCACCTCCAGGAGGACAGGCGCCTCCGAGTTTGCCGTCATGCGTGACCTCCCCTGATTTCATCGACCAAGAAACAGCGCACCAGATGGCCCGGCTCCACTTCCTCCAGCGGGGGGATGGATTGGTCACACAGCCCCTGCCGCGCCAGCAGGCAGCGCGAGAAAAACCCGCATTCTTCAGGCGGATTGAGCGGCACAGGTACATTGCCCTGGATGTTTTCTAGATATTCGCTGGCCTGGATCGTGAGCGTGGGCACGGCTTTGAGCAGCCGCTGGGTATAGGGATGCAGCGGGTTGTGGAAGATCGTGCGGACGTCGGCGTATTCCACAATGCGCCCCAGATACATCACCGCCACCATATCAGCGATCTCGGCGATGACGCCCAGGTCGTGGGTGATGTAGAGGATGGACATGCCAAACTCTTCCTGCAACGCCTGGAGCAATTCTAAGATTTGGGCCTGCACGGTCACGTCCAAGGCCGTCGTGGGTTCGTCGGCGATCAAGAGCGTGGGGTTGCAGGCGAGGGCCTGGGCGATCATGCAGCGCTGGCACATGCCGCCCGACAGCTGGTGGGGGTATTCGTTGAAGCGCTGGCTGGGGTTGGGCAGCCCCACCTTGTCGAGCATGTCCAGCACGATCTCTTTGGCCTCACGCTTGTTGGTGGTGCGGTGGAGCAGCACCATCTCCATCAACTGTGCGCCGATGGTGTGGACGGGTGAAAAGCTCGCCATCGGCTCCTGGAAGATCATGGCGATCTCTTTGCCGCGGATGGCGCGCATGGCGCGGCTAAAGGGGTCGAGTTTGACCAGGTCAACCACGTCGCCGTTTTCGCGCTGAAAGTCAATCGTCCCTTCCACCACGCGGCCAGGCGGCATGACCGTCCGCATGATCGAGTAGGCAGTGACGCTCTTGCCGGAACCGCTCTCCCCGATCATGCCCAGTGTCTTGTGCCGCGGGATATCAAAGTCTACACCATCCACTGCTTTTAGGATGCCTTCATCCAGCCGGAAATGGGTGTGCAGGTTGCGGACGCGCAACACGAGATCGTTGTCCAAGGCATCACTCCTCAATTCGGTCTCCACCAGTGTGCTCTGCATGGGTATGCGCTATTTGTACGGGTCGGCGGCGTCGCGCAGCCCGTCGCCCATAAAGTTAAACGCCAGTACGATCATAAAAATAACCACCCCAGGGATCATCAGCCAGGGGTAGAGCGAAATGGTCTGGACATTCTGCGCCTGCTGGAGCAGCACGCCCAGGCTGATGGCGGGCGGGCGCAGCCCCAACCCCAAAAAGCTGAGGGACGTTTCGGCCAGGATCATGCCCGGGATGGAGAGGGTCAGCGAGACGATCAGATAGCTGATAAAGCCGGGCAGCATGTGGTCGAAGATCAGCCAGGCGTCGGAGGCCCCGGCGAGTTTGGCAGCGCTGATATAGTCCTGCTCGCGCAGTTCCAGCATCTTGCCGCGCACGACGCGCGCCAGCCCGCTCCACCCGATCAGCGAGAGGATGATCGAGATGGCAAAATACACCTGGGTCGGCGGCCAATCTCTGGGCACAGCCGCCGATAACGCCATCCACAGCGGGATGGCCGGGATGCAGAGGATGAACTCGATCACGCGCTGGATGATAAAGTCCACGATCCCGCCATAGTACCCGGAGATCGCGCCCAGCACGCTGCCCAAGATAAAGGTAAACGCCACCCCGACCAGGCCAATCGAGATCGAGACGCGGATGCCGTACATGATGCGCGAGAACTGGTCGCGGCCCGATTCGTCCGTGCCCAGGATGTAGAACGGCCCTTCGTCTACGCCGATCAGGTGCAGATTGGATTCGAACACGCCCCAGAGCCGGTAGGGGTCGCCTTCCACCAAAAAGCGGATAGGGATCTCGACCGACCGGTCTTCGCTGTAGATCTTGCGCCATGTGCGCGGGTCTTCATCCACAGCCAGCCCATAGACAAACGGGCGGAACCCCTGTTCCCCCCAGAAATGGATGCGCTGCGGCGGGACATAGGTGAAGTCCGTGTTGCGCCTGGCCGGGTCTTGGGTGGCGACGAATTCACAAAAGAGCGCGATCAAATAGAAGACGAGGATCATCGCCGTGCCGACCATGGCTAACCTGTGGCGGCGAAACTTGCGCCATATCAAGGTCCACTGGGTGGCGATGAAAGCTTCTTCCTGGCGGTCGCGCTTGCGCGCCTTGCCCAGCGCAATCGTGGTCATGC
>CAZYQJ010000054.1:0-14897 GCA_964649925.1 uncultured Litorilinea sp. | reverse complement strand
TGTATTCCAACGCCTTGCGCAGGCTGCCGGGGCCGCGGTCGTTGAGGTTGGTGACCTCGATGACAATACCGCCGCGCCCGCCAACGGTGTTCGCACCGTAGCCTTCCGCTCCCGGAAAGGCCGGGATCACGGCTGCAGCGTTGGTCGCCGGAGCAGGCAGCGCTGCGGCATAGCTTGGTGTAACAAAGCTTTGCAGAGAAAACAACACAACACTTACGAGAGTAAAGATCCGCCAGATGAGCATAGTTACTTTCCAATCAAAAAAACACACGCGAAAACAGCGAAGTAACGGTTCCGTCGTACTTGGTTAAGTGAGGGGAAATGCGACCGTGGGAGATGATGGATCAAACGCGCTGCAGACCGAACGAAGTAAGCCAGGAGCATATGAAAAGGGTACAGAGTGATTCTCTCGATTGCTTGCCGGTTGCTCGTCGGTTGCAGTCTGATCAATGGGTGCGATGAATGTCGAAATCCCTACGTATGAAAGCTGTTTTAAAACTGTCTTTCCCACATCGGTTTCGTATGTCTTGCCCGTCGTGCTGGCGTCTCACGAAACTCACCTTGTCATGACTCGATCATGCAACTGAGGGTCGGATTTCACATCGGCGGATTGTCGTAGGCCACTTGAGACATATGGCGACAAGTTTGCGAGGAACCAGGAACGGAGGACCATGCATAGATATTGGATGGGATTAAGAAGGGGCCGGTGGTCGGTATTGCTGATAGCCCTGTTCGTCATCGGTAGCCACAATGTGCAGGCGCAGGTCGCGCCCGCCGCGGGCAGCAAGGTGCGTTCGTTGGTGCTGGGTAATTGGGGGATGACTGCGTGGGCGGATGGCGCGCTGCACGGGTTCACCTACGCCCCTGCGACCGGGCAGTTCCTGGCGTTGATCGACCGCAGCGCAGACCCGGCTGCCAGCCAGGCCGAGATTGTGGCGTTTACACCCTATGAGGAAATCCTTTATACGGTGGATCTGAGCGCGACGCCGGGATACGCCAGCAGCATGGCGTTTGACAATGCCCAGGCGCGCCTGCTGCTGATTGACAACGCCCTGACCCATATCGCGCAAATGCCGGTGGATGAGGCTGGCCGCTTAGCGCCTGCGGTGGAACCGCTTTTGGATGTGGCCGCCTGGGGGCTGGGCAGCGTCACGGGGATGGCCGTTGCCCAGGACGGCACGACGGTCTTTGTCCTGGATGGCGCAAACGCACAACTGGTCAGTGCTAGCTTGGACCCGGCAAACGCCGCAGCTGCGCAAAAGCTGGACCTATCCCATCTCGGCGCGGGCGACCTGAGCGGGTTAGCCCTTCACCCTGTCACCGGCCATCTTGTTGTCGTCAGCGCGGGCAGCCAGGCGATCTATGAGTTGACCCCAGCGGGGGAGCTGTTTGCCCGCTATGACGCGGCGGCCTTGTCGCTGGCCGACCCGCGCGCCATGACCTTTGCGCCGACCGCCGACCTGACCGATGCACCGGATCGTGTCCGCCTCTTTGTGGCAAACAGCACCGGGCGAGACCCGGCGGGCGGCAGGGCATGGCTCAATGTCGTAACGGAGGTGTCACTGGAGCCGCGCGTCGGCGCGGCGGCCACCATGGCGGCGACCCCGCTGCCGTTGCTTCAAACCATTGATACGTCGGCGTGGGACGCACCCAGCCCTGACCCGTCGGGCGCGGCCTATCTTCCGGAAGGCACCCTGTTGGTGGTCGATGGCGAGGTCGATGAGATCGACCACATTTTTGAGCATACGGGCGCCAACATGTTCGGCATCACACTCGACGGCACGCTCGAATATACCGGCACGACGAAATCGTTCTCGCATGAGCCGACCGATGCCGCCTACAACCCGGCCAACGGGCACATCTTTATTTCGGATGACAACAACTGGGGGACAGCCCAGAACCAGGAGCGCCGGCTCTTTGAGGTGAATCTGGGGCCTGACGGCGAGCTGAACACGGACGACGACGTCGTTACCTATTTCAAGCCATCGGAATTCGACTCACTGGACCCAGAAGGGCTGACCTACGACCCGACCAGCGGCGTCCTCTACATCGCCGACGGGCTGAACGCCGAAGTCTATCGCGTGGACCCAGGACCCAACGGCAAGTTTGACGGCATTGCTGCGGAAGGCGGCGATGATGTGGTGACCCACTTTGATGTCGAGGTGCTGGGCATCTTTGACCCAGAAGGGATCGACTATGACCCAATCTCCGGCAACCTGCTGATGACCGGCAATGATCCGGCGCTGCTCTATGAACTCACCACCGATGGCGACCTGGTGCGGACTTATGACATTTCAGAAGCCTCGATCATCAAACCTGCGGGTGTGGTGATGGCGCCGGGCAGCGCCAACCCTCGCAAGGCGAGCTATTACATTATGGACCGGGGCATAGACAACAACAGCGACCCCATGCAGAACGACGGCAAGATCTTTGAGTTCGGCACCAATATTACGCTGCCCGAACCTGAGCCGACCCCGACGCCCACGCCCAGACCGACACCTACCCCCAAGCCGGACGCGATCTTTGCGGATGGCTTTGAGTCAGGGAACCTGTCGGCGTGGAGCGAGGCCAGGAGCAACGCCGGATCGTTGAGCGCAACGAAGGCCGCAGCCATCGCCGGAGAGTATGGACTCGCAGTGAAGATCGCGAATAACATCTCCACCTATGTGATAGATGACAGCCCGGTGAACGACGCACGCTATCGCGCTCGTTTCTACTTCGATCCCAACAGCATTCAAATGGCTGAGAACGATCTCCACTATATCTTCCATGCCTATTCCGGCGATGAGGAGGTGGTCCGGTTGATGTTCCGCATCTCTCAGGGGGCTTACCAGGTGCGGCCCGGCCTGTTCAACAACGGCAGGACCTGGATTCCCGCCAACTGGATCACCCTGAGCGACGGCCCGCACTTGCTGGAGTTGGATTGGAAGGCTTCCAGCGCGCCGGGGGCCAATGATGGCTATCTGAACTTCTGGCTCGACGGCGTGCAGCGGGCCAATGTCAGCGGTGTTAATAATGACACGCACCGCATCGAGCGGATCCGGCTGGGGGCAGCCTCCGGGATCGACGACGGCACGCGCGGTACGTATTATTTCGATGCGTTTGAGTCGCGGCGGGAGAGCTACATCGGCCCCGCTTCGGATGGGCCTCCGCCGCCGGACATGCGGCTCATGCTGCCCTTTATCTCTACCGACTGAACGTGGGGTAGTGTGCGGGGAGGATGAAGATGAACCAGGATAGAACGCCAACTTGGATCACCGTGCGATGGCTGCTGGCGGGCACGCTGGCTCTCTGGTTGGGGGTGGGGATCGGCGCATCCCCGGTTGCGGCAGCGGGCCGCCCCCCTGTCGAAACGCTGGAAAAGATCCGCGTCACCTACCCGAGTGAATGGGGGGTTCCGTATCCGGCAGGGATTGCCTATATCGAAGATGATGGGCAGTTCCTGTATGTCAACAAGCAGGACACCGCCGAGACGGAAAGCACCAGCGTGGCTATTGTGACTCCCTATGAGGATTACGGCGGGACCGTGCAACTTGACTTTGCGCTGAGTGAGTCGGTGAACATCGCCTTTGACAACCACGCCCGGCGACTGTTCTTGCTTGATCCGCTGCAGGCGCGACTGGCGCAGGTGGCGTTGGACGACCAGGGGATGATCGTTCCGGCTACGCTGGTCTGGCATGACATGGCCGCGCTGCGTCTGGACGGGGCGCGCGGGATCGCTGTGGACGGGGAAGGCAGTACCTTATACATCCTGGAGAACGGTTCGACGCTGGTGCGTATCCACCTGGCCGGCAGCGACAGCCTGGAGGATGCCGCGTTCGACCGGCTGCGCCTGCCGAGGCGGGCTAGCGCGCATGACCTGCGCGGTCTGGCCGTCCACCCGCACACCGGCCATCTGTACGTGTTGAGCCGGGCGCGGCAGCACCTGTATGAACTGACCCCATCGGGCTGGCTGGTGGCTGGCTATGCGCTTGATCACCTCAACCTGGTGGACCCGCAGGGGATGGTCTGGGCGACCAGTCCAGACCTGACTGATGACCCGGAGGAAGTGCATCTCTTTATTGCCGACAGCTATCAGCCGGATCGCTCGCCTGTGCGCGCGTCGCGGGTGTCCCGATCCGCATACGGGTGGGCCCATCACCGCCACGGCTGGCATGGGCATGCCCACTCGATTGCGTTAGGTACGGCAACGGACGAAACGCCGGGCGGCAGTGTGCGCTATGGCGAAATCCTAGAGATTGAACTCACGCAGGCCCCGGTGGAAAACGGGTGCGCGCGCTGGCCGTAGACTAGACTGACATTTCGGCATTTTGCCTAGACCTGGTGGAGGAGACCCAAACTAGTGGTCTATTTCAACAAAGAGCAAGACCATGCATAAAGACTACCTGCGACTGTTATGGCGCTGGCTGTGGCTCATTCTGTTGAGCGCGGCGGTGGCTGGAGCCGTCGCCTATTATGCCAGCCAGCAGATGGTCCCTGTCTATTCGGCAACGACCACGATGTTGAGCAACCACGCGCCTGCCACCGGCGCAACCCCGGACCTGGACTCTCTGCGCGCCAGCGAGAGCCTGGCCCGAACCTATGTCGAGTTGGTGCGGAAGCGACCTGTGTTGGAGGCGGTGATCACCAATTTGGACCTCGACATGCCTGTCGAAGATTTGGTGGAAAACATCACGGTACGGGTGGTCCCCAACACACAATTGATGACGTTGACCGTCGAGGATACAGACCCGGTGCGCGCGGCCAGCATTGCCAATGAAGTGGTGAGCGTCTTTAGCGAGCAAAACCAACAGCGCCAGGCGCAGCGTTATGCCGCATCCAAGCAGAGTCTTGAGCAGGAGTTGACCCGAATTCAGACGGAGATGAATGAGGCGCAGACCTCACTCCAGTCGCTTGGGGTGGCCGTGACGCCGGATGAGGTTGCCAAGCAGAGCCAGCTTCAGGCGTTGATCGCCCAATATTCGAACAGCTATGCGACCGTGCTGAACAGCTATGAGTCCGTGCGGCTGGCTGAATCCCAGGCAGCAGATAACCTGGAGGTAGTCGAATCTGCCCTGCCGCCAGAGACCCCCACGCGACCCAAGACGCGCCAGAACACGCTGCTGGCGGCCCTAGCGGCTGGCGTCTTGGTGATGGGGCTGGTGATCGTGCTGGATCACCTGGACGATTCGGTGCGCTCTAGCGAGGAAGTAGAAGACCTGTTGGGGATCACGACGCTGGCCGCCACTCGCCGCATCCGCGGGTTTGGCCTGCCCGACAAACTGGTGATGCTCAAGAATGGCCGTTCGAATGAGGCCGAAGCCTACCGGATGCTGGGAATCAACATCGATTTTTCAGCGGCGGATCGAGACATCCGCACGATCATGGTCACCAGCAGCGAACCGTTGGAAGGCAAGAGCTTGGTTGTAACAAACCTGGCAATTGCGCTGGCGCAGTCAGGCAAACGGGTGATCCTGGTCGATACCAACCTGCGGCGGCCAACGCTTCATGCCTTCTTCCGGCGGCCCAATTCGCGCGGCGTGACGACAGCGTTGGCGGAAAAGGGGCATCACCACCTCGCCGACTATCTGCTGCCGACGGGGGTCGCCAACCTCGCACTGATGCCCAGTGGCCCGCTCTCTCCGAATCCTACCGAACTGCTCGGCTCACAGGCGATGGTCCACCTCATTCAAGCGCTCAGGTCGGAAGCGGACGTGGTGCTGTTTGACAGCCCTTCTTTGCTGGCTGCGGTGGATGCGACGTTGCTGGCGCGCCTGTGTGACGCAGCCTTGCTCATCGTCATGGCGGGCGGGACCCGGCCTGATCGGCTGCGAAGGGCCAAAGAGCATCTTTCGCAATCAGGCACGCGCATCTTGGGCACGGTTTTCAACCGCGCCGAGATTGCACTAGGAGGCTACTAACCAATCCGTTCATGCTGCCAGGGGGCATGCGCTGTGAGGCCCTCCCGGCAATCTGTTTACCGTTCGACAGGGATCAGCCTGCTTTGGAACAACGCAAGGATGTTCATTGGTGACCATGACTGCTACTGCCAGCACGACTTCGATCAACTCGCACCTGGACCGCACGGCAGAGCCGGAAACGCAATCAGACAGTGGCCCGATGGCGGCCATTGACCTGGTCTACCGGATCTGCCAAGCGTTGGAAACAGAAGGGATCACCTATTGCCATTGGAAGAGCAACGCCGCGCTTGACCGCTCCGCCAGCGGGGATAACGATCTCGACCTGTTGGTGAGCCGGGCGGATGGCACGCGCTTTGCCGAGATCATGCACCGCTTGGGGTTGAAACAGGCGGTGGACCCGCCTGCCGAACGGCTGCCCGGCGTGGTGAGCTACTACGGGTATGACCACCGGGCGAACAAGCTGGTGCATGTTCATGCCCACTATCAGCTTGTGCTGGGCCAAGACCGCACCAAGAACTATCGCCTGCCGCTGGAGGAAGCGTATCTGGCCTCTGCTGTCCAAAACGGCCTGTTCCGGGTGCCCGCACCCGAATTCGAGTTGATCGTCTTTACGGTGCGCATGGTGATCAAACATCTGACATGGGATGCCGTTCTCACGCGGCAGGGCGAACTGGCGTCCACAGAGCAGCAAGAATTGGTCTATCTGCAATCGCAGGTGGATTGGAGCACGGTGCAGACGCTGCTGGCGCGCCATATGCCGTGGGTAGACGTTTCGGAGTTTGAGCAGGCTGTGGAAGCCCTGCTGCCCGGCACCGAAGTGCAGACGCGCGTCCGCAGCGCGCACCGGCTGCTGCAGCAACTGGCAACACAGTCGCGCCGATCCCCGTGGTTGGATGTATTTACTAAGCTCTGGCGTCGTGTGGTGCTGAAGGTCGAGAGACGGTTCTTTGGCCGCGAGTTGCGCAAGACATTGGCCCACGGCGGCGCGCTCATCGCCGTGGTGGGGGGCGACGGGGCAGGGAAATCGACCGCTGTACAGGAGTTGGTTGGCTGGCTCTCCAAAGACCTGAGCGTGCAGAAGGTGCATCTGGGCAAACCGCCGCGCACCTGGATCACCTTGTGCGTGGATGCGATCCTCAAGGTAGAGCGCGATCTCTTCGGCGCGCCGGATCGGACGGTCGAAGGCATGGTCTCGACCCAGTCGCCCATGCGCTATGTCCATATGCTGCGTTTTGCCTGCACCGCACGCGACCGCTATCGAGCGTATATCAAGGCGCGGCGTCAAGCGTCGAATGGCGGGATCGTGGTTTGCGACCGTTATCCGCTGCCCAACCTCAAGATGACCGATGGGCCGGTGCTGGGCCAGGTGATCCGCGCCGGGGTGGACAACGGGCTGGTGCGCTGGATGGCGCGCGTCGAGCAGCGATACAGCGAGCAGATCATGCCGCCCGACCTGCTGATCGTGCTGCGCGTCGACCCGGAGATCGCGGTGCTGCGCCGCATCGACGAGGATGCGAATTGGGTGCGTCAACGAGGACGCGAGATCTATGAGGCGGATTGGCAGCAGACAGCGGCGCAGGTGATCGATGCCGGGCAGCCCCAAGCGGATGTGCTGCGCGAGCTAAAGTCGATTGTGTGGGCGAACCTATGAATCAAAGGGCAAAGGCGCACACAATGGACGGCCCGGTGTTTGTGGTCGAAATCGTTGGCCCGGCGGGCGCAGGCAAGACCACGATCTCGAGTGCCCTGGCGACCTATGCGCCCGCGGTTCAGCGGGGGTTGTCGCTGCGCCAGTGGCGTTTTGTGCCGCTCTACGCGGCGGGCGCGGTCTCGCTGCTGTCCAGCGTGCATGAAGGGGCGCAACGTGGCATACGCCTGACGCGGCAGCAGTTGATGACCATGCTCTATCTACAGGTTCAACTGCGGGCTGTGCAGCAGGCGAGCACCCGCCGCAAGCGCGTGATCGTGCTGGATCAAGGGCCTGTGTATAAGCTGGCTGACATCTGTGATTTTGCGCTTGAGAACCGCTCGCAACTCGGTTTGGAGCGGTGGTGGAACGGGATGATGGCGCAATGGGCGGCGCAGTTGAGCCTGATCATTGTGCTGGATGCCGCGGATGAGTTGTTGATGGAACGCATCGACACGCGCGACAAATGGCATGTAATCAAGGCCGCGCCCGCAGCAGAGGCCAGCGCGTATCTGGCACGCTACCGGACGGCGATCCAGGAAACTGTGCGTGAGATGACGGATTGCGCCCATGCCCTGAACAAGAGCGGCCCCAGGCTGATGCACGTCCGCACCGACCAGGCCGGGGTCAATTCCATCGTCGATCAGGTCTTGTCGTTGCTTGACCTACAGGCCGGAACCGCCGGTCTGCCAGTCCATACATAAAGGGTGTTGTACATGGCATTACTCAGGGTTGCACCCGGCCTCAAAGCCTTTGGACGCAGGTTTTCCGCCAAGAACTTGACCAAGAAGGCGTTTCTCAACGCCGCAGCCGCGATCCTTGATTACGGGGCGCGGGTGTTGGTGGCGTTTCTGGTGACGCCGATTTTGGTGAGCAAACTGGGCGACCTGGCGTATGGGATTTGGCAGATCTCGGTGCGGCTGACGGGTTACCTGTCGGTGGCGGGCGGGCGTCCGACGCAGGCGTTGAAGTGGACGGTCGCCTCGCAGCAGGTCTCGGTCGACTACGACAAGAAGCGGCGTGAGGTGGGCAGCGCGGTGGCGGTCTCTCTGCTCTTTTTGCCGATCTTGGGCGCGCTCGGCGCGGTTTTGGTGTGGTACAGCCCGATCCTGCTTGATGTCTCGGCGGAGTTGGTGTGGATGGTGCGCGCGGCGGTGACGCTGCTGGTCATCAACCTGATGGTCACGGACCTGGCGGACGTGCCCCACGCGGTCTTGATGGGCGAGAATTTGGGCTATCAGCGGATCGGCATCTCCAGCCTGTTGGTACTGGCGGGCGGTCTGCTGACCGCGTTGGTGGTCTATTGGGGGGGCGGGCTGGTGGGCGCGGCCGCGGTGGCGCTGCTCATGACGCTGGTGACGGGCGCGTTCTACATGCTGGTTGTGCGCCGCTTTGTCCCCTGGTTTGGCGTGGCCGTCCCTTCCTGGCAGGATGTACGCTCATTTTTTTCGCTCAGTTGGTGGTTTATCGCCTGGCGGCTTGTGCAGCAGGGCATGATGGCGAGCGACATCGTGGTGTTGGGGCTGCTCAACTCGGCGGAGTTGGTGACGGTCTACACGCTGACCAAGTTTATCCCCGATGCACTGACCAATCTGACCGTGGCGACGGTGGTGGCTGTGCTGCCGGGACTGGGCGGGATCGTCAATTCCGGGAAGATGGAGAAGGCGGCGCAAGCCCGCGGGCTGATCATGTCGGCCACATGGCTGCTGGTGACCCTAGCCGGGGGAGCCGCCCTGTTGTGGGGCCGGGAGTTTATCAGCCTGTGGGTAGGGCCGGAGTATGACGCTGGGCCTGTGGCGACGCTGCTGGTGACCCTGATGGTGGCGCAAGTGACGTTGATCCGCAACGATGCGAATTTGATCAACCTGACGCTGGATCTCCCCAAAAAGGTCATGGTGGGGGCGGTGTCTGTCGCCCTGTCGCTGGGGATAGCCGGGGTGCTGATCGGCGTCTATGATATGGGCATCGTAGGGCTGTGCGTGGGGTTCATCGCCGGGCGCGCCATCCTCAGCGTGGCCTATCCCTGGTCGTTGAGCCGTTTTCTGGGCGTTCCGTTCCACACACAACTGCTAGGTGCAGTCCGTCCTGTGGCCGTTACGGCTGTGCTTTTCTGGGCTCTGTTGTATGCGCGCGGCCTGGTGACGGTGGATACCTGGTTGGGCTTGGTTGTGTATGGGGGACTATCGTTGGTTTTGATGGCGGTTGTGCTCTTTTTTGCAGGGCTGTCGCGCCGACAGCGCAGCGGCATCTGGGCGCGTTTTCAGATGATCGTACGTTAATATATGCGAACCTGTGAAGTACATTGCGACGCTGCCAAACATAGCACACGTGAATGGAGAACTCATGGCATCAGACATCGTAGCATCCGATATGATGGCATCGGACGTTGTAGCGGTTGACCGTAAGCGGTCGGGTATCCAGGGCCGGTATCGATCACTCTTATTTATCGGAACAACACTGTTAATTGCAGTGATGAGCGGGTTATTTGTGGCCGGTGCAGGCAATATGCTGTTGTGGTTGATCAGCCCCTTTGTCGTGCTGATCCCATTGGGCCTCTATCTGGCGAAGGAACCGGATGCGTCCATCTATAGCTACGAGAAATCTCAGGACCACCAGCCGCAACACTGGCGCAGCGCCGTCTTTTGGTTTGGCGTTTCCTCCTCTGTGGCGCTGTGCTGGTTGGCAGCCCACCACCAGCCGCTGCCAGGACTTGATCTGCAAGGCGCGGCGTTGGTGACGGTGCTGTTTGCGCTGCTGTGTATTGCGCTGACGTGGGCGGTGCTGCGGCTGCCGCTGCTCTCGTTTCCACTCATGTTTACGGGGGTAACCTTTTTGTTTACATGCAGCCCGTTGATCCTGTATCAGACCGAGGGCTATGACGCGTTTCAATACTGGCGTCTGGTAGACGAGCGGAGCATTTTACTCGGCTTGCCCGTGGTGATGCTAGCCTTTGCCGCCTTTCTGGTGGGCGCGCTGGCCTCGCCCGTTGCCGATGACGCGCCTACCTCGCAGCCCCAGGGCGGGCGTCTGGATGGCAGCTACGCCGATACGCTGCGGATCATCGGGTTTTATCTTTATTTGTTTGCAATGCTGCTGCTGATCGTCGCATCGCTGCGCGGGTCGGCGCTGGGTTTGGCCTATGAGGGAGGCTATCGCGAATTGGCCGATACCCGAAAGTCGGGCGAAATGTCGCGCCTGGTCGTGGCTTCGATCTCTTGGTTTATACCCTGGTCGCTGTTGATCTTAACGGCGACAAGCCGCACGCGGCGTATGTATGTCCAGACAGTGCTGCTGGCGATTCCAGCCATCGTGCTGATGTTATTGGGCGGCGCGCGTGCGGCGCCGCTGGGCGCGATGCTGCTGGTGGCTTCCGGCGGCTACCTGCTGGGCTACGGGGCGAATTGGAAGCAATCGGTGGCGGTGCTTGCGCTGGTAGCATTGTTGATCCCAACCATGATGAACCTGCGCAACATCCCTATCCGCGAGTGGACGCCGGAATTGCTGTGGCAGGCGGTGACCAACCGGATCGAGAATACGCGCTCATACGAAGAGCCGCTGTTCGACGCACTCCTGGTCTCGAACAGCACAAGCTACCAGACCTTGATGGGGACGATTTTGTATGTGCCGGATCGTGAGCCGTACCGCTATGGAATGGATTATCTGCGGGCCATTGTGGTAGCTATGCCTTTCGGCAGCACGATCTTTTCCACCATCGGCATCGACCTGAGCGCGGAAGAGCCAAGCAACTGGTTGAAGGAGCGGCTTTCGCCTACCAGTTGGGCGGGTTTGGGATATTTGCAGATGGCTGAGGCCTATTTGCAGTTCGGGGCCTATGGCGTGGTGCTTCTCTATCTCGTCCTGGGGTACACCGTGACAGGTCTCTGGCGGCGCATGGAACGAGGCAGGCTGGAGGCGCGTTTCTTCGCCCTGATCTTGCTCCTGATGATGGCGCTGCTGATTTGGGTGAGAAACGAAAGTGTTGCGCTGACGCGACCCCTGGTCTGGGGCGTGTTGCTGATCTACGTGCTGCCCGCGCTGCTCGAAAAGCAGCGGGCCCGCAAGGCGGCTCAACGCCCGCTGACGAGGACACCGAAGGACCGTCCCATCTTGCCCACCATATAGGCGGCTCGTACAGGCGATCTGCGTTCGATCAAAGACAGATAGAGGTATTGGTAGAGGTATCGGAGGCATATGCATCAGACAGCGATTCATCAGACAGCCACACATCAGGCAGGTGTGCGCCAATCGGCGGTGGATCAGGCACGAACGCGAAGGCATTTGTTTGTGTTCGGCAGTTTACGCAGGGATGGCGCGCAGCTGCGCACGTTGGATGTGTGCCGGGCGTTGCGAGAACGCTATCCCGTCCAGTTTGATTTCTGTGTGATCCGTTCCGGGCCGATCCCGCTGCAGGCGGAGATCGAGAGTTTAGGCGGCGAAATCCACGTCACACCGATCCACTCGCCCAACTTTATCCGTCAGTTTTCCCAAGTGCTGCGCCAGGGGCAGTACGACGTGATCGAGATCGAGCCAAAGCTGTTGAGCGGACTGTTGGTCTGGCTGGCTGAATGGCATCGCGTGCCGATCCGGATCGTGAATCTGTGGAACATGCTGGGGGAAATGAGCGGGTATATGAGTTGGCCTGCGTTTGTCTGGCTGATGCGCCGCTTGATGCGCCGCAGCGCGACGCATATCGTCGCCGTGTCCGAGGCTGCCCTGGAGAGCGTGCTGCCCCAACCCTTGCGGCAGGGCTGTAATACCAGCATCATCTACAGTGGCCTGCCCATGCAGGCATTTCGGGAGACGCCGCAGCGTGATGCTGTGCGCGCGGAGTTTGGCTGGCCCGCAGATAGCCAGGTAGCGATCAATGTAGCGCGCTTTTTTGATCAAAAGAATCACCCCACGATCATCGAGGCGATCCGGCTGGCACATGCCAAGAACCCCCGGCTTCGCCTGCTGCTTGTGGGGGACGGTAAGTACCAGGAGGCGATCATCCGGCTGGTTCACGAACAGGGCTTGGACGATGTGTGCGTCTTTGCCGGTGTTCGCAAGGATGTGCCGCGCCTGCTGTTGGCATCCGATCTGTTTTTCTTTCCGTCGCTGTGGGAAGGCCTGCCCGGCGCGCTGTTGGAGGCGTTGGCCGCCGGTCTGCCGGTCGTGACCAGTGACATCCCGCCCATGCACGAGATAGCCTCTCACTTCCCCAAGGCGCTTTGGATGGCTGCGCCGCTTGACGCTGAAGCCCATGCCCACCATATGCTGGATGTGCTGGAAACCCCCTATGACCGCACAGCAGCACAGGCACACTTTGAACAGTCGCCTTTCACCTTGGAGCACACCATCCAAGCCTACAGCCGCCTTTATGGCCTGGCCTAGCGACTGGGACGCTTCAGCAAATTAGACTATAGACAGTGGGTAGTGAGGGATCGATGGGAAAACCGAGAGTGCTTTGCATTATAGGCGTTGGTCACAGTGGTTCGACTGTGCTCGGGATCGCACTTGGAAATCACCCCAACCTGGAGACCGTGGGCGAGGTTTACAAGATCACTCGCTCGGGCTGGCTCGAGGATCACAACCGCCGCTGTGCGTGCGGGCTGCCGGTTCATGAATGCGCCTATTGGCAGGAGGTACAGCGCATATGGCTCGCCAAAGTCGCGCCCGCAGACGTGCATGATTACATCGCCCTTCAGAACCAGTTTGAGCGTTCGCGGCGCGTGTGGCCGCGCCTACTCTACGCGCATGCGCGGCAATCGCCGCGGATCCGCCGCTATTTCGAGATGACCGCGGCGCTCTATGAGGCGATACGCGCAGTCAGCGGCAAGGCGATCATCGTGGATACGTCCAAGGCCCCTGTGCGGGGGTACGCGCTGCTGGCGAACGATTTGCTGGACGCGCGCGTGATCCACCTGGTGCGTGATGGCCGCGGGGTCGTCTGGTCGGGGAAGAAGCCGCGCAAGAAGAATGTCGAGGCTGGGATACCGCGGGACTTTCCGCCCATCCCAACGGCGCGCACCAGTCGCGAGTGGGTGGTGACCAACCTGGAAAGCGGGTGGGTCACGGCTGTTGCCGGTAACCGACGGTCGCTGCGCGTGCTGTATGAGCATTTTGTGGAAGATCCGGGCGCGGTCTTAAGACAGCTAGAGCCGCTGCTCGACGAGGATTTGTCCGCGCTGGATGCGATGTTGGCGGCGGGTGAGCCGCTACAGGTCGGCCATCTGGCAGGGGGCAATCAACTGCGGATGGCAAGACAGGTCGTACTGCGGCCTGATTCGGAGTGGCGGCAGAAGCTGTCCCTCCGCGACCAGCAGGTTTTTTGGCGATTCGCCGGTTGGCTTGCACAACGATATGGCTATCGCTTGTAGTGACAAATATGATCAATCCTGGGGAGAAAGACATGGATGCCAATCATAGAGCAAAGATCCTATACACGACGACGGATACCTCTCCACAGAGCGGGGCGTTCAATAGCTTGCTGTATATGAGCCGGGAGATCGAGAAGCGAGGGTATGAGTCGTGTCTGGTCTTGCCCCAGGAAAACGGCGATCACCAATTCTCGGGCGCCAAGGCCGTTACCGCGGACTACCGGCTGCCCCTGCCCAAGCCCAAGCGGGGCAAACCGCTCAGCTACTATGTGAACTATGTCTATCAGAATGGCCGGAGCGTGATGCAGTTGGCGCGTATTCTGCGCAAAGAGCGGGTGGCGATTGTCCACGCCAATGAGATTTTTGACCTGTATGCGGGGGTCGCGGCCCGGCTTGCGGGTGTGCCCTGCGTGTGGCATATCCGTTCCGACCTGAGCGACCTGGCCCCATCGCCGATGCCAATGTTGCAATCATTCTTGCCGCGCACGGTGGTGACGCTGTCAAGCGCGGTGATCGCCGTTTCGAACTCGGTGGATCAGCACATGTTCCGCCAGCAGCGCATCCACACCGACAAGGTCTCTGTGATCTACAACCCTGGCCCGAACCTGTCGGTCTTTCATCCGGAGGTGGACGGGTCGGGGGTGCGCGAGGAGTTCAGTATCAGCGCGGACGAGCATCTCGTCGTGCTGGTCGCCAAACTCGGCCAGCGCAAAGGGCATGAGGTGGCCGTGCGCGCCGTCCCGCAGGTACTTGCTTCGTTTCCCAATACATACGTCATGTTGGTGGGAGGAGAGTTGGAGGGAGCGCATCATGCTGCGTATGTGAAAAGACTGAAGGAATTGCCGCACGAACTCGGCGTGGCGGAGAAGGTGATCTTTGCAGGGTATCGTCGGGCCGTGCCGCAGATCATGGCCGCAGCGGATATCGTCCTGCACTGCTCTACCTATCCCG
>CAZYQJ010000053.1:0-14916 GCA_964649925.1 uncultured Litorilinea sp. | reverse complement strand
GGCTTCGGGGATCGAAGCGTAGAGGTCGCGGATGTAGGTATAGAGGCCGACATAGGTAGCCGGGTTGCTGCGCGGGGTGCGGCCAATCGGACTTTGGTCGATGTCGATTACTTTGTCCAAGAACTCGACCCCTTCGATCGCAGTGTGCTTGCCTGGGCGATCCTTGGCGCGATACATCATCTGCGCCAGCTTCTTATACAGCACTTCCACCACCAGGGTGGACTTGCCGCTGCCGCTCACGCCGGTGATTGCCACGAACTTGCCCAGGGGGATGCGCACATCCACCCCTTTGAGGTTGTTTTCGGCAGCCCCGCGCAACACCAGATAGTTGCCGTTGCCCTCGCGCCGTTCCGCAGGCACGGCGATGCGCTTCTCGCCGCGTAGGTACTGCGCGGTCAGGCTGTCGGGATGGTGGACAAACTCCTCCTGGGGCAGCGAAGCCACGACATGGCCGCCATGTTCGCCCGCGCCCGGCCCCATATCCACCACCCAATCGGCGGAAAGGATGGTATCCTCGTCGTGTTCGACCACCAAGACGGTGTTGCCCAGGTCGCGCATCCCTTGCAGCGTTTCGATCAGGCGGGCGTTGTCACGCTGGTGCAGGCCGATGCTCGGCTCGTCCAGGATATACAGTACCCCCATCAACTGGCTGCCGATTTGGGTTGCCAGCCGGATGCGCTGCGCCTCGCCGCCGGAGAGGCTGGCCGCGGTGCGGTCGAGGGTCAGATAGTCCAGCCCCACGTTGACCATGAACTGCAAGCGGGCTGCGATCTCCTTCAACACCTGCTGCGCGATGGCAAACTGGCGCGGGGAGAGCGGGCTTTCGTGACCGTTGCCCGGCGCATCTCCGTTGGCATACAGTGTGACCGGGGCGTTGTCCGGGATGCCTTGCAGATGTTTGACCCAACGCAGCGTTTCTTCAACGGGGCGGTGCGTCACCTCATAGATGTTTTCACCTTCGATGGTGACGGCCAACGCTTCTGGGCGCAGCCGCTTGCCGCCGCAAGTGGGGCAGGGGCGTACACTCATGTACTCCTCCAACCGGCTGCGGACATACTCGCTGCTGGTCTCGCTATAGCGTCGCTGCAGGTTGGCGATCACGCCGTGGAAGCCCGTCTCATAGTGGCGCACCTGGCCGTTGTGCGACCGGTACTCAATGCGGACGCGGTCCTGCTTGCGCGGCGGGCCGTAGAGCAGGATATCGCGCTGTTTGGAACTCAATTCGCGCACCGGCACCCTGTCGGGGATGGCAAACTGGCGGCTGACGGCATGGAGCAACTGGCTGTAATAGCCCTCGCTGTCGCCTTCGATGGAACGCTGCCAGGGACGAACGGCCCCATCTTTCAGGCTCAGGTCGTTATCCAAGATCAGTTCCGGGTCGAACTCCTGCATGGAACCCAGACCGGCGCAAGTCGGACACGCGCCATGCGGGCTGTTAAACGAGAAGGTGCGCGGTTCGATCTCCGGCAGGCTTGTGCCGCACTTGACACAGGAAAAGTGTTCGCTGTAGGTGCGGTCTACCGGGTTGTCCCGGTCGGTCACATTCGAGACGATCAGCACGCCATTCCCCAACCGCAGCGCGGTCTCTACCGAATCGCTGAGGCGGCTGAGGTCGGTGCCGGAAGGTGTTTCATCCGACTCATCGCTGCCGGGTTGGGCATGGCGCACGACCAGCCGGTCGATCACCGCTTCGACGGTATGCATCTTGTAGCGGTCGAGGTCGGGGACTTCGGTCACTTCGTAGATCTCGCCGTTGACGCGCACACGCACATAGCCCTGTTTTTGCAGGTCTTCGAAGACGTTCTTATGGTGGCCCTTGCGGTCTTTAATCAGCGGCGCCAGGATCAGCAGACGGCTGCCCTCCGGCATATCCATGATGCTGTCCACGATCTGGGTGGCGGTCTGCTGCGTGATCGGTTCGCCGCACACCGGGCAGTGGGGCTGGCCGATGCGTGCATAGAGCAGACGCAGATAGTCGTAGATCTCGGTGACGGTGCCCACGGTGGAGCGCGGGTTGCGGCCTGCGCCTTTCTGGTCAATCGAGATGGCCGGGCTGAGACCCTCGATCTGGTCGACGTTGGGCTTCTCCATCAAGCCCAAAAACTGGCGGGCGTAGGCGGACAAGGACTCCACGTAACGACGTTGCCCTTCGGCATAAATGGTGTCAAACGCCAGGCTGCTCTTGCCGCTGCCGCTGAGGCCGGTGATGACCACCATTTTGTCGCGGGGGATGGCAAGGTCCACATTTTTCAAATTGTGTTCACGCGCGCCGCGTATAATCAGTTTATCTAGTGCCATAAGAAGGTCCCCCCGTTTCGATCAGGATGAATCGAACGTCTGTTCGTGCAACTCGTCATTCTACGCCAAGCTGCGGCCCAATGCAACTTCGCCGCGCGACGGGTTTCTCTGGAGCCAGAGGGACGGGTTGCCCTTCCTGTCAATTTTGGTACAGCTGCGTAAATTCGCTCCTGAGATCCAGCCGCGGCGATTGTCCGAAGCAATCAGAATACTGTATATTGGAGACGCGGTGCAGTAACCGCGCTGCCAATTGCGGGAGCCAAACCATGACACCTTCCAAAACTGCACAACCCACGCCCGCCCAACTGGCCAATGATCTGGCAAGATCCATGCATGCGCTCTGGGAGGCTGTTGCCCTCCTGGATGCAGACGAACTTGACTCTGCCCGCGTGATGGCGGAATGGACGCCCAAGTCGCTGGTGGCACATGTCGCCTTTTGGGACGATTTTGAGACACGGCGCATGACGGCTGCGCTGAGCGGTGAATCGGTGCAGACCGGCTTTGCGCAGGCTGTCGCCGATAATGACGCCCGCGCCCGCCGCGATGCCAGCCGTCCCTGGGATGAGATCGCCGCCGAGGCCCAGGCGGCACGCCAACGGTTGATCGATTTCACGCATAATCTGCCGCCGGAGGCGTTGGTGCGTGAATACCGCGAAGGCGCACGTACCATTTCGCTGCTCGACGAGATCCAGTATCTGGTGCGCCACCCGCAGCGGCACGCCAACGACCTGTGGCGCTATTGTGGCTCGATGGCGCGCTGGTCGCGGCCCGCGCTGCGCAGCCTGATGGAAACTCAAAACACCCATCTGATGGACAGCATCGCCGGACTGACTGAGGCGACTATGATCTCCACACCAGTTTGCGGCACATGGACGATCCGCGATGTTCTGGCGCATGTCTTAAGTTGGAATGAGCTTTGTGTACATCTGCTGGCCCAATGGCCTGAACCCAACCCTGCGACGGTTGAAGCGTGGGACTGGCAGCCAGGCGACACGATGGATACGATGAACGCACGGCTGCTGGCGGCGCGCGCACACCTGAATATCATCGACATTGTAGATGGGCTGACGACCTGTCACCGCAAGATCATGACGGCATTCGATGGCTTTAGCGACGGCGACCTCAACAGCGAGGGGCAAACCTGGGGCGGGCCTGGCGTGCTTTCTTGTTTCTTCTTCGAGATCTACCAGCACGAAGCCGAACACGCCGCGCAGATCTGGGCGTACCGGGCCGGGGAATAGGTTTACTGCCAGCATTCAGCCCAAGTGATGAATCGAAGAAAGCATCAGGCCCGGCTCATGACGTCCGGGCCTGACGTTGTTGTCGTCTACTGAGATGCTAGACCGGCAGTACTGAAGCTGCGTCAATTCCAGGTTGCGCGGTAGTTTGCTCACCAGGTCGGTTGGCCGTTCGACGTTCGCCTCGGCAACCCGTTCTTGCAGCCAGATGTCGTACTGCTGCAGGCGCTCTTGCTGCAAGGCGGCTTCTTCCTTGGGCCGGTTGGCGTCCCTTTCGATCACTTCGATCAGGTGATAGCCAAAGTCGGTGCGAACCGGCTCGCTGACCTGCCCTGGCTCCAGGCTGAAGGCGGCCTCTTCGAAAGGGGCCACCATCATGCCGCGGCCAAACCACCCCAGGTCGCCACCCTGTGCGCCGCTGCCGGGGTCGTCACTGTACTCTTCGGCGAGGGCGGCGAAGTCTTCCCCGACCAACAGCCGGTCGCGCAGTTCCTGGGCAAGCGCCAGGGCTGCGGCGTCATCGCGCGGGGCGGGCGGAGGCAGCAAGGGACGCGCACCCTCCGGCTCCGGCGTTGGGGTCGGTTCGCCCTCGGCCACAGGCTCCGGAGTGGGTTCCAGCGTCGGCTCTTCCACGTTGATCAGGATATGCCGCGCATGGACCTGTTCCTCGGTGGCGGCCACAAGCTCTTCGCCTACGGCTTCAGCGAGCTTTTCGTTCAGCAAGCGCGCTTCTACCACCCGGCGATACTCGTCGAGCGTCATGCCTGCGACCTCGCGCAGGTTCTGCTCTAACTCAGCCAACCCGGTGCTATACTGCTCATCGGTCAGGATGGCACGCGTCGGCGGCGGTTCGGGCGTCGGAAAGGGCGTGGCCGTAGCGGTCACGGTGGTGCTGGCATCCACAGTCGGGCTGGGCGTAGGCGTCCAACCGGCCGCCGTGGACGTTGCCTCGGCAGCGGCTTCGGCGGTGGCGGTGGCCTGGGGCACAGTGATGGCGTTCTGCCCGGCGGCGACTTCCTCGCGCAGGGCTTGCTCCACCTCTTCTGCCGACACGGTAATCCCGCGCGCCGCAGCCTGCTGGCGAACCACTTCGTCGCGGATCATCGTGTCCAGGACTTCGACTCCCAGGCTAAACGAACTGCTGAGGATCCCCTGAAGCTGGCTGATCTGCGTTGTGAAGAAACCCTGGCCGCCAAACTGGCTCTCCAACTGCATCAGGTTGACCAACTGATTTTGGTAGCGATTCTGCTCTAGATAGATACGTTTCCAGTAGTCGCGCGCGGTGATGGTGGTATCACCCACCGTCGCCACGGCGCTGCGCGGGCGGAACACGAACTCGTTGACGAGGCCGATCACAATGATCAGAAACGCCAGAGCGAGCGCAGCGCCCACGCCGATATAGAGGCGGCGGTTACGCTCGCGCACTTCGGCGCGGATACGATGTTCCTTGCGCGTCAGTTCTCTTTGAGGCTCTTCGGCACGCGCTTTCCGCCTGGCCATCGCTTACCTGCGCTTTCGGACGATGCGTGTTTGTTCGGCAGTATAGGGCAGCAAAGCCAAGTGGCGCGCACGCTTAATGGCCCGGACGATACGCCGCTGTACTCTGGCGCTCACACGGGTTTTGCGACGGCTCAGGATGCGACCACGACGATCCAGGAAGCGCGAGAGCAGCGGGATGTTCTTGTAGTCTACATCTTCGATCCGGATATCGCCGCCGATACGACGGCCCCGACCGCTCTTCTCACGCTGGACATACTCGGCAGGACCCTCGACATAGAGGTCATCCTCCTCGTCTTCCAGGTCTTCGTCTTCTTCGTCTTCTTCGTCCTCAACCTCAACCATATCCAGGTTGGCGCTACGCGTTTGCGGGCGCTCGGCGGGCGCTACGGCCTGGGCCGGTGCAGCCTCGGCAGCGGGTTGATCCGCTTCGGGCGCAGCCGCTTCCGATCCATTCTCATTTTCTGGTGCAGCTTCTGGCTGCACACTCTCTTCCTGTACAGCCTCTTCCTGTACGGCTTCCGGCTGCACAGTCTCTTGCTGTTCGTCGGCAGTGGGGTTCACTTGCTCGCTCATTATAGCTCCTTCGCAAATGCGTGGTTCAAACGTGGCTTATTCGTCGGTGCGGATCAGCAGATAGCGGATCACATTCTCGTTGAGCCGCAACAGGCGGTCGAGTTCGCCAGTCGCTTCTGGAGGCATCTGGAAACGATGCATCACGTATTGGCCCTCAAAGAACTTGCCGATGGGATAGGCCAGCGTTCGCCGACCCCACAACTCCGTGGTGGTGACAGCTCCGGATCGTTCCGTGACGATCTGGCTCAACCGGTCGTTGAGGCCCGTCACCCCTTCCTCGTCCATCTCAGGCTGCAAAATGTAGACCAACTCGTATTCCCGAAGTTCGGAATTGGCCATGCTCACGTACCTCCTTGACTCGTGTCTTTCTCTGGAGCAGCCCGCAGGACCGCCCTGCGAGCAGAAAGAACGAGGGACCGTAGCCCCTCGTTGCAGACCATCGCACATGATAACACTGAATCTCGGTCAAATCAAATCAGGGGGCGGGCGCGTCTTGATTTTTCTTTTCGACGCTTCCCCTAGGTGTATCTGCCGGGATCGGGCGCAAATATCATGCGGCGGGCGCTTCGCCGTGGGTTAAGATGTGGATTTCTGTGGCGATAGGGCCGCGTTCACCCTCTTCGACAGAAAACTCCACCAGGTCGCCGGGACGGGGCTTGGCCTTTCCCTGCACGTCTGAGCCATGCATAAACAACTCGGGTTGATGTTGGCGCACGATAAAGCCAAAGCGTTTGCGGTGATTGTACCATTTGACCAGGCCGCGCTCGCGTCCGGGTGCGGGCAGCAGCGCGCGGCAACCGGCGCAAAGCGAGGGGGGGCTGTGCCGGGGCGATTGCCCCGTAGGTGATGGCGTTTGTACCTGCATTTGTTCTTCGGCAGTCCACAGAAATGAGATGCCGCAGCGGTCGCAGTAGAGCAGTTGATCCTGCGCAGATGGGCGCGTCACGGTTGTTTTCTCCAGCCTAATTTGACATTCTTTCGCCTGACTGTTACCATGTGTTGTGTAGTACAGCAGTCAGTCCTGAGTTACTCAGTATAATTTAGTATACTATGGATACTGTGGCGACGTAGCCAAGTGGTAAGGCAGGGGTCTGCAAAACCCCCATCGCCGGTTCGAATCCGGCCGTCGCCTCTATATACAAGTGATATTGATCGTCATTTTACCGCGGCCTATGTATAGGCCCTAGCGGGGCGCTGACCCAAAAGTGGTCGGCGTTTTTTTTGTGGTGCATCTACCGGGGACAGGCGCGCTGTTTTAACGGGTGTAGACGTATAATATATTGGATACTTAGACAGACGCGCCATCTATCGTTTCTTATACCTGGCCGGGCTGACTCTATCTGCTGTCGGACGCACAGACATCGGGTAGGGTTGGGATAGGAGTTTGGGATGGTGGCGCAACCAGACGCAGCTTTCATAATAATCCTACATAGAGATTGTGCAGCCTGTGCTATGCTGAAACTATCACAGGCTATGTGGCACGGCTGGTCCGGTTCATCACTATCGACTGGTTCTACAACGCTGAAGCAACGACAGTGCGACATCTCAAGCGTTCAAACCATCGACAGGTCTGGTAGTTCTCGCGTTGCTCTCTCCATTTAAGTTTGATGCCGGACTCCGGCGAGATGGGTAGTCGCGCGGTACGGTCGTGTTGCTGCAAGACAAGCGGCCATCTTGACAGAGGTATGGAGCGGAACATGCAAGAGATACTCACGCGACGCCAGGGGATGTGGGTCTGGCTGGTTATGCTTTGGGTCATGCTGACGCTGGCGGGCTGTTCGTTTTGGAGACCCTCCCTGGCAGATTTACCGCCGCTGCCGCCGGAAGTGATCGAATTCAGCGCCAATCTAGAGCAGTATTTAGACGAATACCAGGCAACCTACCACCTGCGCCCACGCCCTTCCAAGGATCCAATGTTAGCTGCGGAGGCCTATCTGCGCGAGTACCAGCCCGGCCCGCTGCCGCGTATCTTTCAGACCACCATCATCTATGACCGGCATGGGGTGCAGTTGGCCGAGCTTGTCGACGAAGGTTACCGGACGTGGGTTCCGTTGAGCCGGATTTCGCCCCATGTGCGTGATGCGGTGATCGCCACCGAAGACGCCACTTTTTACACGAATCAAGGGTTCGACCCGCGGCGCGTGGTGGGTGCATTTATGCAAAACGCCGAGGCTGGCGAGGTTGTCTCCGGCGCAAGCACCATCACGATGCAGTTGGCGCGCCAGATCTTTTTTACCCCGGCGCAGCGTTTTGAGCAGTCGATGGATCGCAAGGCATTTGAAGCGTTGCTGGCCCAGGAACTGACCGATCTCTTTACCAAAGATGAGATCCTGGAGATGTATCTAAACCTCGTCCATTTTGGCCGCCAGGCTTATGGGATCGAGGCCGCAGCCAATCTCTATTTTGCGAAGAGCGCAGCGGACTTGTCGCTGGCCGAAGCGACACTGCTGGCCGGTATCCCGCAGAAACCGGCTGACCTTGACCCGCTGACCAACTTCGACCAGGTCAAGGATCGCCAGCGCATTGTGCTTGACCTGATGGCGCGGCACGGCTATCTGACCGAAGAGGAAGCGGATCTCATCTTCGCCGAGCCGGTCGCGCTTAACACCGACATCCACCCCGCGCCGACCCTGGCGCCGCACTTTATCCACTATGTGACGGAGCAGTTGAATGAACAACTGGGCGATGGGCTTGACGTGCGTCGCGCCGGGATGCGCGTCTTTACCACGCTTGACCTGAAGATGCAGAACCTGGCCCAGCAGATCGTGACTGAACAGGTGGAGCAGTTTCGGCCGCGCTATAACTTGAGCAATGCAGCGTTGGTAGCGCTGAAGCCGCGTACCGCCGAAATCCTGGCGATGGTGGGCAGCGCCGATTTCGACAACCCCGAGATCGACGGCCAGGTGAATGTGGCCGTGCGCCAACGCCAGCCGGGCAGCGCCATCAAGCCGGTCCTCTATGCCTGGGCCGCGTACAAGAACCTGATCAGTCCGGCCACCATCATCTGGGATGTACCCACAAATTACCGTTTTGAGCAAGCGCCAGGCTATCGCCCGCGCAACTACGACAATGAATTTCACGGGCCGGTCACCGTGCGGACGGCGCTTGCCAACAGCTATAACGTTCCGGCAGTAAAACTGCTCGACGCCGTCGGCGTGGAAGAGATGTTGCGGGGGGCGCGCGCTATGGGGATCACCACCTGGACGCGTGACCCAGAATGGTATGGGCTGAGTCTGACCTTGGGCGGCGCGGAGGTGACGCTGCTGGAGTTGACGACCGCTTACCACACCATCGCAAACCAGGGGCGCTATGTCCCGCCGCAGGCCATCCTCTTTACGACAGGTGCGCCGCCGGGCAAGGATATCGGCCTGGACGATTCGGGTGGGGTGCAGGTGATCTCGCCCGAAAGCGCCTATCTGATCACCCATATTCTCAGCGACAACGTCGCGCGCCAGCCGGAATTTGGGGCCAACAGCCCGCTGCACCTGAGCCGTCCTGCCGCAGCCAAGACAGGCACCACCACCGATTGGCGTGATAACTGGACCGAAGGCTTTACCCGCTATCTCGTGGCGGGTGTGTGGGCGGGCAACAGCAACGGCAACCCAATGCGCAATGTCACTGGCGTGACAGGCGCGGCCCCAATCTGGAACACATTTATGGAAGCGGTGATGGCAGACCCCGAACTAGTGACGACCCTGGGCGCGCCGCAGGATGAGGAACGCTGGGAGTTTGTGCGCCCGTCCGGTGTTATCTCGACGACCATTGACTGCCCGCAGGGGATCACTTGCCCAGAGAGTGAGATTTTTTCGCAAAGCTGGCTGAGCCGCATGGGCCGCCAGGGGCCGTTGGGTGACAGTGTGATTACGGCCAATATGCGCACCGTCTATGTGGATAGCGGGGGCGGGCAGCGCGCGGTCGGGGCATGCAGCGCCGAAGAGGGAGAACCCCGCCAACTGGTGCGTATGCCCTTTGGCCTGACGCGCGCCCTCCCTGTGGCGGGTGAAGGCATCGCCCGGATTGGGGTAGCTAACCCGCTGCCGCCGCTGCCCGGTCGCATGGGAGAGGTCGACATGTTGGGCCTGGCATTGGACGGCGACCAGGACGACGAGATCATGCGCCGCATTCGCCAGGAGCAGGCCGAGGCGATGCGCTGGAGTGGGCGCAGCAATGCGCCGCTCTACCTGGGCCCGTGTGAGCAAGCGGAAGCGGTGGCAGAGTTTATGTATGGGGATAATGTGCGCCGGGTCGCGGTCAGCGGGTATGATGGGCCAGCCGTCGCCGAAGATGCGGATCAGGAAGAGGTAGACGCCGATGCGCTGGCGGCTGCGCCTTCGCTGCCGATCCCGCCTTTGGGATCCGGCGGTTCCCGCAGCTACAACCTTTTTGGTGTGGCGCATGACGCCAGTTGTGGCGGCAACATGGTGTTGGGCCAGGTGCTAAACGCCGACGGCCAGCCCGTATCCGGGGTGACCGTGCGCTATGAGGACGATCAGGGCAACTTCTCGCAGACGACGACCAACAACGGGTCATTCCGTTTCAATGTGGCCGCAGCTGATCAGGCCCATACCATTTATATCTCGGTGCAGGGCGGGAATTCTACCGCGACCGTGCCCCACCGGCAGGGCGGCGCGACCAGCCAGGGGTGTCATTACGTCTACTGGCGCGGGGCGGATTGAGCCGCATCGGTTCTCTATGTTTTCTCGGGCCGCGACCCAGCATCGGGTCGCGGCTTATTTGTTCAGGAACCCGTTGCGCCCGTCATTTCGTTTGGATTGGGAACGGATAACCCGGCCTTCAGCGTTTGGAGGATAACGGCGCGGCCTGGTTGTTAAAATATGAGGCAAACCATGAGGACGCTAAATCGAGTGATCCGCCTGCTAGGACTTGTCCTGACGATCTTGGCGTTGAGCGGGTGCAGCCTGACAGGGACGCGCACGGCACTGATCGGCGACCGGAAGGCGGAATCTCCACTGGCCGCCGCTGAGTCCTATCTGCGCCAGTACCAGCCCGGCCCGCTGCCGCGCGTCTTTCAGACGAGCCGCATCTATGACCGCAACGGCACGCTGATCGCCGAGACCTTTGGCGAAGGGCGGCGCACCTGGGTGGGCCTGGACCAGATTTCGCCCCACCTGGTCGAAGCGACGATCGCAGTGGAGGACGCAACCTTCTATTCTAATATCGGGGTGGATGCGCGGCGCATTGCGGGCGCGGCGCTGCAAAATTTGCAAGAGGGGGAGATCGTCTCCGGGGCCAGCACGATCACGATGCAGTTGGCGCGCAATCTCTTTTTGGGGCCTGACCAACGCTATGATCAGACGGTGGACCGCAAACTGCTGGAAGCAGGGGTGGCCCAGGAATTGACCGAACTCTACAGCAAGAATGAACTGCTGGAGATCTATCTCAACCTGCTCAACTACGGACAGTTGGCCTATGGGCCGGAAGCCGCGGCGCAGGTCTATTTTGGCAAGTCTGCCGCCGAACTCACCCCTGCTGAGGCGACGATGCTGGCCGGAATTCCGCAGCAACCGGCCAATCTCAACCCCTATGAGAACTGGGAAGGGGCGCGGGCGCGGCAGCGTGTGGTGCTGGATCTGATGGTGCGCCACGGTTTCTTGACCGAAGGTCAGGCAGACGCCATCTTTGACGACCCGCCGGAACTGGCAGGCGATCCCGGCTTGGCCCCGAATCTTGCCCCCCATTTTGTGCAGTACGTCATCGAGCAGTTGGACGCTGTGCTGGGCGAGGGCTACACGCGGCGCGCCGGGTTCCAGATCGTCACCAGCCTGGATCTGGAGATGCAGCGGCTGGCCGAGGAGGTGGTGGCTGCCCGGGTCGCCGAGTTCCAGCCCGTCTACAACCTCTCTAACGCGGCATTGGTGGCGATGCAGCCGGGGACGGCGGAGATCCTGGCGATGGTGGGCAGCGCCGATTTTGACAACGAGGCCATCGCCGGGCAGGTCAACGTCGCGCTGCGCCCGCGCCAGCCGGGGAGCGCCATCAAGCCGCTGCTCTATGCCACCGCACTGGAGGACAACCTGGTCAGCGCGGCCAGTGTGCTGTGGGATATCCCGGTGACCTACACGGTGGGGCTGCCGGGTGATCTGGCCGGGGCGCAGTTGGCTGCCACCGATCTGGTCTACCGCCCGCGCAACTATGATGAAGCGTTTCGCGGCCCGGTGACGGTGCGCAGCGCGCTCGCCAACAGCTATAATATCCCGACCGTCAAATTGCTGGACCGGCTGGGCGTGCCGCGCCTGCTGGAGATGGCGCGCGCCATGGGCGTGCAGAGTCTGAATCAGGACAGTTCCTGGTATGGGTTGAGCCTGACGCTGGGCGGCGGCGAGGTGACGCTGCTAGATCTGACCACCGCTTACCATACGCTGGCGGATGGCGGCGTCTATCGCCCGCCCAAGATCGTGCTGGAGGTGCGTGACAGCCAGGGCAACACCTTGGATCCGGAAGCGTTTGCGCTGAACGCTGCGGGCGAGGAGGAAGCCGGGCAGGGGGATGGCGATGCCGTTTCTCCCGCACCGGGCGATCAGGTGATTTCCGCTGAGTCTGCGTTTATCGTGACGGATATCCTGAGCGACAACGCGGCGCGCACGCCTGCCTTTGGCGAGAACAGCCCGTTGCGGTTGAGCCGTCCTGCAGCGGTCAAAACGGGTACGACAACCGACTGGCGCGATAATTGGACGGTGGGCTATACTCGGTATGTCGTGACAGGAGTATGGGCGGGCAACAGCGACGGCCAGCCGATGCAGCAAGCCAGCGGCATCACCGGTGCGGCCCCTATCTGGCATGACTTTATGGAGGGCGTCCTGGCCCGACCGGAGATGATGGCGCGCCTGGGAATACCGCAAGACCCCACGGCATGGGAGTTTGTGCCGCCGCCCGATGTGATCCAGGGGGATGTGTGCGCGCCAGGGGTGACGTGCCGCCCGCAAGGCGAATGGTTCCGCACTAGCTGGCTGGAAGCGCAGGGAGAGGATGGGCCGCTGGCCGACAGCGTGGTACGCGCCCCGGCTGCGCCGGTCTATGCCCGGCAAGGCGACCAGGCGCGCTTGGCGGGCTTTTGCGGGATGGAGGGCGCTGCCGAGCGCACGATGCTGGCGCTGCCAGGACAGGGGCCAATAGAAGACGCCGAAGGGTTACTGGCGCTATTCGGCATGACAGCCCCCGAAGCCGCGCCGCCCAGCACTGAGCAGCAGCAGGTGCGCGCTTGGGCGCTGCGCCACGGCGCACCCGTCTATTTGGGGGCGTGTGACGCGCTGGGTGAACTGCTTTCGCAGGCGTTGGCGTTGGAGCCGGAACCGGGTGACGGCGATCTGCAGGTCGTGGTGGACGTGGCCGCGGCTGCCAACCCGGAGGTTGCCGGGCTGTCGCCGGACGGGGGCGTGCCGCTGGAGATGGTCAGTGCGGCATTGCCGGTAGCACATCTGGCGGGTGGCGGGGTCTATGGTCTGGCCGGGCCAATCGTTCACAACTGGGCCTGCCCCGGCAATTATGTCATGGGCCAGGTGGTGGACGCCGCGGGCGCGCCCCTGGCCGGGGTGCGTGTCATGCTGCAAGACGCCTGGGGCAACCAGTCTGTGGCGGTGAGCAAGAACGGGCAGAACGATTACGGCATGTTTGATTTCCCGATCTATGGGGATGGCCCGCAAAACCTGGTGTTGACCGTGGTCGACGAGGCAGGCAACCCAATCAGTCCGGCCCTGGTCATTCCGCACAAACAAGACGCAGATTCAGACACCCCGTGCCATCATGTAGTGGTGCGCGGGGGGTGACCGGCAGCCGCAATTCGTGACTTGGCGTGGTGATTGATCGTACTATTGGTATATGAACACACGGCTCAAGCAAATCATCCTGATCATGCTGGCGGTGGGCATAGGGGGCGTGGCCTTGCAGTCTACCCCTCCACGCCAGACGGCGCTATGGGCGCAGGTCAGTAGCCCTTTGATGCCGACCGCAACCCCCACGCCGATGATGGGGGCTTCACCGCTGGAGACGCCAACGCCCACCAAGGTGCGGCGGGTGGTCAACGAGGTGACGGAGCCTGTCGATGGCGACGCTATCGCCGGGATCACGCGCATCGTGGGCACGGCAGTTGTGCCGCAGTTCATGCGCTTTGATATCCACATTTCCTCGCAGGGGATGGAGAATTGGCAGTGGCTGACCACCAGTTATGAGGTGATCTACGACGATCTGCTCTATGAACTGGACACCACAGCCTTTCCCGACGGCTTCTATGACCTGCGCGTGCGCGCCCTGGATGTGACCGGCAACTACACTGAGGCGTTTGTGCGTGGGGTGGAGATTCGCAACGCCAACCCGCCCACGCCGACGCCCGCACCCTTTGGCGTGGTTGCGGCTGCGGTCTCGCCGCTGCCTACGCCGACCCCGACGGTGGATGTCTCCAGCCGTGTGCCAGGCGGGCAGGGCTTCTATGCACCGGATAACGGTGCGGTGATCCGTGGGGAGGTGGAGATCGTCGCCACAGCCAACGGCACGCCTGACAATCCCTACAGCCGTCATGAACTGTACCTGTCACCTGCGGGGCTGGAGGATTGGCGTCAGATTGACAGCAGCACGGTTCAGGCATGGCAGGAACCGATCTATATCTTGGACACCACCCAACTGCCCGATGGATTGTACGATTTGCGCCTGCGTATCGTCTATCGGGATTCCAACTATGATGAATATTTCCTACGTAATCTGAGCGTAGCGAACATGGGCTATCCAACGCTGGCAGTCGCCCCGCAGGCGGGCCTCATCCAGCCGAGGACAGGCAATGAAATCTCAGGGGTGGTGGAGTTCCGGGGAACCGTCCCCGCGGCGGACTTAATGCGGTGGGAACTGTACTGGTCCCCTGGCGGCACTGAACAGTGGCAGTTTCTGGTCAGCGACGAAGAACCAGTGGATAATGGTCTATTAGCGCGCCTAGATCTACGCCAACTGCCCGACGGATTGTATGACTTCCGCCTACGAGTGGTCCGTAATGACAGCAACTATACGGATTATACTGTACGAGAACTGCGGCTTCACAACAGCCGTTGATGTAGCGCGCGGGCTGAAATCAGTCGGGCGGTGTGCTGTATCCAGCGGTTGATTTGTGTGCGCTTTTCGGATAAAGGTATAATGGCGCAATTGTTCTCGAAATCTTTTGCCTGGAGGGGCAGCATTCTACTGAGAAAAAGCACTGTTACGAGCGGTGCCCACTGCGCGCACCCAAGTCTTCACTCCGGCCAATAGGCCACTTTCATCAGAACGTGATTGGAGGTAATAGACACGATGTCACTGAACAAGCTTA
>CAZYQJ010000052.1:0-14970 GCA_964649925.1 uncultured Litorilinea sp. | reverse complement strand
CGCTGTATCGTGCGGCTGTATGACGCGGATGCCGGGCGCATTCATTTTGGCGATGTAGATGTGTTGACCTTGCAAGGCCCGGACTTGCGCGCCTATCATCGCCGGGTGCAGATGGTCTTTCAGGACCCGTTCAACTCGCTGAACCCGCGCATGACTGTGGGCCAGACCTTGGGTGAGGCGATCCGCGTCCACCGGCTGCGCCCGCCGGATCAGGTCGAGGCGCGCATCCGTGAACTGCTGGTCTTGGTGGGGCTGCCGCAGGATGCCGCCCAACGGCTGCCCCATGAGTTTTCGGGCGGCCAACGCCAGCGCATCGGCATCGCCCGCTGTCTGGCTGTGGAGCCGGACATCCTGGTGGCGGACGAACTGGTATCGGCGTTGGATGTGTCGGTGCAGGCGCAGATCATCAACCTGCTGCTGGACTTGCAGGAGCGTCTGAATCTGACCGTGCTTTTCGTGGCACATGACCTGCGCCTGGTGCGCCACATCTCGCACCGGGTGGCGGTGATGTACTTGGGCAGCGTGGTGGAGTTGGCCGAGACCGAACGCATCTTTTCACACCCGCTGCACCCCTATACCCAGGCGTTGATCTCCGCTGCACCGACATTGGACCCGGCGCGCAAAAGCACCGTGGAAGCGGTGCAAGGCGAACTGCCCAGCCCGATCAATCTGCCCAAAGGCTGTCCGTTCCACACACGCTGTCCCCTGGTCTTCGACCGCTGCCGCGAAGAAACGCCGCGGCTCAAGGCGCACGAGTCCAACCACCTGACTGCCTGTCATTTATATGATTCATAACGCCATGAATGAGAACACGACTGTGGACCCTGAACTGGTCCGCCGCCTGGCTGCATTGGGCGGGCTGGTGCTGACCTCGGATCAGGCCGCTGCGCTCGCACCCGCGCTGCAAGAACTTCTTGCCGTAGACGCCGCCATCGCGGCCCTGACGCTGGATACAGTACCCGCGACGGGCCTCCCCTGGAAAGCATGGAGCGATGACCCTGACCCGCGGGGATGACCTGCTCTTTGCCCCGATTGAGGCGATCGCGGCGCGCTACCGGCAGGGAACGCTTTCGCCGCTGGAAATCACGGAGCGCACGCTGGCGCGCATCGAGGCGCACAACCCAACGCTTAACGCCTTTGTCACTGTGACTGCCGACGCTGCCCTGGACGCTGCCCGGCAGGCGGAAGCCGAACTGGCTGCGGGCTTGGATCGGGGCCGGCTGCACGGGATTCCCATTGCCCTTAAAGACCTGGTGGAGACCGCCGGGATCCGCACGACCTGCGGATCGCGCATCCTGGCCGATCATGTGCCCAGTCAGGATGCGCTTATCGTGCGCCACCTGCGCGCGGCGGGCGCGGTGTTGGTAGGTAAGACCAATCTGTTGGAATTTGCCTATGGCATCGTGCATCCCGACTTTGGCCCTACCTGGAACCCGCACCACCCGGCGCGCACCGCAGGCGGTTCCAGCGGCGGATCGGCGGCTGCGGTGGCTGCCGGTCTCTGCTATGCAGCGGTCGGCACAGACACGGGCGGATCGATCCGCGTCCCCGCGGCCTACTGCGGCGTGGCAGGGTTCAAGCCGACCTATGACCTCGTCAGCCTGGACGGCATCTTCCCCCTTTCCTGGTCGCTGGACCATGCTGGCCCCATTGCACGGAGCGCGGCAGACGCCGCGCTCCTGCTGGATGGGCTGTTGGGAAGGCGTCCGCAACCGCTGCACCCTGCGCCGCTGGCTGGGCTGCGGTTGGGCGTGCTGGTCGCACACCGCACAGGCCGCGAGATGCAAGGCGCGGTGGTCGAGGCGTTTGACGCGGCGTGCGCGGCGTTGGCGAGCGCGGGCGCAACCCTACACGACATCGCCATCCCCGACCTGGACCTTGCCTCGGGTGCGCTGCTGTCGGTGATCGCGCCGGAGGCAAGCGCCATTCACGCCCGCTGGATTGCAGAACGTCCCGACGACTACGCGCCGCTGACCCGGCAGCAGATCGAGTTGGGGTTCACGATCCCGGCAATGGTGCATGTGCGCGCACAGCAGTACCGGCGGCATCTCACCCGCCGCTTCTTGGCCGCGTTTGAACAGGTGGATGCCATCCTCTCCCCGACCGCGCCTTGGGTCGCGCCGCAAGAAGACCCGGCCGTGGTGGGCGATGAAGGGACTGCCGAGGCGCTCAGGACCGCGCCCTACAACCTGACCGGCCTGCCCGCCCTGACTGTTAACTGCGGAATTGGGCTGGACGGGCTGCCCATTGGCCTGCAGATCGCCGCGCCGCCGGGCCGCGACGCCCTCGCGCTGGGCATCGGCGCGGCCTTCGAGGCGCTTCAAACCCCATAGCGTGCGCTGATCCGCACGTTTCTGAAACCGGAGCTACGTGATGCACATCGAATTTCATGGCAAAACTGTGATTGTCACCGGGGCCGCCCACGGCTTTGGACGGGCCATCGCATTGGCGTTTGCCCAGCGCGGCGCGCAGGTGTGGGCCTGCGACCGGCTGGCCGACGAACTGGCAGAGACGGCGCAACTGTGTGCGGAGGTGGGCGGCAACTGCCAGGCGCGCACCGTGGACATCACCGACCGCGACGCCATCTTCGCCTTTGTGCGCGAAGCCGAAGCGAGCCAGCCATCCCACCGCATTGACATTTTGGTCAACAACGCGGGGGGCGTGGCCGGGCAGGTAGGCCGCCCACTTGAAGAGGTGACGCCCGACGATTGGCATGTGATCCTGGCCATCAACCTGAGCGCAGCCTTTTTCTTTGCGCAGGCTGTCGCGCCGGGGATGAAAGCGGCGCGCTGGGGGCGCATCGTCAATATCTCCAGTGGGGCCGGACTTGGCCCCAGCCTGACAGGCATCCAGGCCTATGCTGCGGCCAAAGCGGGGCAGATCAACCTGACCCGGCAGCTTGCCCACGAACTGGGCGAGTTCAACATCACCGTCAACAACATTGCGCCCGGTTTTGTGCGCTCCAACCCCACGACGGAAAAACAGTGGCAGTCCTACGGCGAAGAAGGCCAGAAGGCATTGGTCAATCGCATCGCCATGAAGCGGCTCGGCACGCCGGAGGACATCGCCCACGGGGTCTTGTTCTTTGCCTCCGACTACGCCGGTTGGATCACGGGGCAGGTGCTGCCTGTGGATGGTGGAAGATAGCAATACAGGCTGGATCTGCCCCTAGAACGATCCCCGGCCCCGAAAAAGCGTCTTGACAGGGGTCGCAAGCTCCGCTACAATGACGATTGATAAAGCGCATAACTAGGTGCATTATGCGCTTTATCAATTGCCCTTCTTTGCGCCACTCTAATTGACCCAATGAAACGACGACCGCGCCAGGTTGATGTCGCGAGACTAGCTGGCGTTTCTGCGGCGACGGTTTCCATCGTCCTGAACGACCGGCAGAACAGCAACGTCCGTGTCAGTCCGGAGACACGGCGACGCGTGTTGGACGCTGTGGAACAGCTTGGCTATGTAGCGAACCCGGTGGCGCGCAGCCTGGCCGGGGGACGCAACCATCTGTTAGGGGTCTTTACCTATGAGGCGATGTTCCCCATCCAGAACCAGGATTTTTATTATCGCTTTCTGATTGGTATCGAAGAAGAAGCGGAAGCCCGGCATTACGACCTGCTTCTCTTCACCAGCAGCCGCGGGCCAGATGGGCTGCGGTCGGTCTATCAGCAGGGGTTCAACCGGCTGCGTCTGGCCGATGGTGCGATCCTGTTGGGGACGGAACAGGACAAGGGCGAACTGGTGCAACTGGTGCAGGAGGATTACCCGTTTGTCTTTGTCGGGCGGCGCGACGTGCCCAACGCTGCCATTTCCTATGTGGCGGCGGATTACACTACCGCCACGGTGCAGGTCGTCCGCTATCTGATCGAACACGGTCATCGGCGCATTGCCTACCTGGGCGATATCGCCCGCACAGAGTCCCATCAAGACCGCTTTTGTGGCTATTCCCAGGCATTGGAACAGGCGGGTATTCTGGTGGATTCGGATCGGGTTTGGTTTGGGTCAGACGATATCGTCACAACCGATTTTCTCAACGGGCTGCTGGCGCGCGACATCACCGCACTGGTGCTGGAGCATGACCACTTTGTGCGCGGCGTGTTTCAGACCGCTGCCGCGATGGGGCTGCAAATTCCCGCCGATCTCTCACTGGCGGCATTGGGCGACCCGATTTCGGAACATGACCGGGCGCAGGAAGTGACAGCGTTCAGGATCCCGCGGCGGCGCATGGGGATGCAGGCGGTGCGCCTGCTCGTCGATATGCTGGAAAACTCGGATACCGTGCCTGTGCAGATCACCCTGCCCTGTGAGTTCGTCCCCGGCAAGACGGTGGCTGCACCCAGGCGTGTGCGAACAATAGGTAGTGGTTAGGCTGTTTCGACCTTTTTCCATCAACCGTTCCCTTTTTGACAAAGGCCTATCGCAGGAGGATTCGCATGTACCGATCATCCGCACTGAGAAAAGCCCTCAACATCGTATGGATGTTGAGTCTTGTGGCCCTGATAGCAGGCTGTACGCCGGTGCCAACACAGACCGGCGGTGAAGCCGCACCTGGGGAGGTGGCCGCGCCTGGCGAAGCGGTTCAGATCCGCTTTTGGAATCACTGGCTGGCCGCCCGTGTCGAGTTGATTGACCAGATCATTGCCAACTTTGAGGAAGAACACCCCAATATCCGGGTGGAAAACCTGGGCCAACCCTGGGAAAACCGCGAGCAGAATATGTTCACCGCGTTGGCCAGCAGTGACCCGCCCGAAGTCGTCATGGCCACCCGCGCCGAGATGCTGCAGCTGGCTGACGACGGCCTGATCGTGCCGGTGACCGACTATATCGAAGAGGCCGGATTGGATCTGAATGCCTTCTATGAAGGCGAGATCGAGAACATGCGCTGGGAAGGGGAACTGTACTCGATGCCCATGCCCACCGGCGGCGGCATCACTGGCATTGTGTTGGTCAACGTGGACATGTTTGAGGCTGCAGGCAAGCCGGTCGTCGTGCCGGAAACCTGGCAGGAGTTGGAGGACTTGGCCCGGGAGTTCACCGTCCTGGATGAGCGCGGCATCGTCACGCTAGGCGCCGATGTGGGCACGGGGGCAGGCTCCTTCTTTGCATGGCTCTACACCAACAACGGCCAGATCTACAGCGATGACCTGCGCTCGGTCGCCTTCAACTCGCCCGAGGGGATCGAAACCCTGGAGTGGATGGTGAACTTCACCAACGAGATCAACGGCGGCGTCCAGAATGTGTTGGACTTCTTTGTCACCGGCCAGGAGGCCAACGAGGCGCAGCCCTGGTACAACGACATCCAGTTGGTCAACTTCCCCAACGTCTCGATCTTCTTCCACATGGCCACGCTCAAGCCGGATATGCAGTGGGATATGGGGCTGCGGCCCTACAATGGCAACAACCCGGACGCCAGGTCACAGGGCATCTCGGGTGAGGAGTTTGCCTGGAGCTATGTCATCCCTGCGGGCGTGCCCGAGGAAAAGCGAGAAGCCGCCTTCCAGTGGGTCAAGAAGATCACCTACGACATGGACGGCGCGTGCTGGTTTATGCAGGAGCAGAGCCGCCCCTCTCCGCTCAAGGAATGCAACGAGGACCAGATGTACTATGAGGTCAACCCCAAGTGGGATCTGGTGCTGGAGTCGCTGGAGCGCGATGTCTCGGTTAACATCCTGCCCATCCACACCCGCGTGCGTGACATTGTCGACCAGGCAGTGCAGGCCGCCATGTTTGGCGACAAGACGCCCGAACAGGCGTTGAACGACGCGGCGGACGAGGCGCAGGTTTTGATCGACGAGTATTGGAGCACCCGGTAGTCATGGCTACCCGGTCTTTGGGGACTGAGCGGGCAGTGGCCGCCCGCTCGGCCCCCCGGCGACGGCGCTGGGGCTTTTTGCTGGGCTATGTCTTTATCGCGCCGTGGCTGCTCGCCTTTCTGTTCTTTGACGCGGTGCCGCTCCTCTCCGGCTTCTATCACAGCTTTACCAAGTGGAACGCCTTAGGAGATGCCCAGTGGCTGGGTACAGACAACTATGTGGAAGCCCTGACGCGTGACCCACTCTTCTGGCGTTCGGTCAACAACACGCTGTATTACATTGGCGCGAGCGTGCCGTTGGGGATCATCCTGGCGTTCGTCCTGGCGTTGATGCTCAATGCCGACATACGCGGCCAGGGCGTCTACCGCACAGTTTATTATCTGCCCTCGGTCGTGCCCACCGTGGCCGCGGTGATCGTCTGGATCTTTATCTTCGAGACGCGGCGCGGCATCCTCAACCGCGGGCTGGAACTGGTGGGGCTGCCGCCGGTGCGCTGGCTGAGCGACCCGAACTGGGCCATGCCCGCCCTGATCATCATGAGCCTGTGGGGGTTTGGGGCCACGATGATCATCTTTCTGGCCGGGCTGCAGGGCATTCCCCAAGAACTCTATGAGGCCGCCGAAGTGGACGGCGCGCATCGCGGCCAGCGACTGTTACGTATCACCATCCCGCTGATGACGCCGAGCATCTTCTTTACGCTGATCATGAACCTGGTGGGCGCGTTCCAGGCCTTTAACAACGCCTTTATCATGACCGGCGGCGGGCCGAACAACGCCACCTTGCTCTACATGATCAACATCTACAACCATGCCTTTAGCTATTTCCGCATGGGGTATGCGTCGGCGCTGGCAGTGCTGCTCTTTATCGTCGTGTTTAGCATCACGCTCTTTGTCTACCGCACGTCCGACCGCTGGGTGTACTATAGTTAACGCACGGGGACGCCGTTATGACTCTACGCGCCTCACAACTTCGCCTGTTCAACCAGGTAATCCTCCACGCGCTGCTCATGGCCGGTTCGGTGGTCATGTTGATCCCGCTCCTGTGGACGCTGTCGACTTCGCTCAAGACGATCCAGCAGATCGCTGTCTGGCCGCCTGAATGGATCCCCAACCCCGTCATGTGGTCTAACTATGTCGAGGTGTTCCGCGTGACGCCGGTGTTGTTGTGGCTGCGCAACTCGCTGGTCATCGTAGCCGCCGACGTCATTGGCGCAGTGGTGACCTGCTCCTTTGTGGCCTATGGCTTTGCGCGCATGAAGTTTCCAGGCCGGGATGCGCTCTTCCTGCTCATGCTGAGCACGCTGATGATGCCCTACATCGTGCGGCTGATCCCGCTGTTTGTGATCTACAACCAGATCGGCTGGATCAACACCTTTCTGCCGGTGACGGTGCCTGCCCTGATGGGGCGCAACCCGTTTTTCATCTTCCTGCTGCGCCAGTTCTTCATGGGCATCCCCGACGACCTTTCCGACGCGGCGCGCATTGACGGGGCCGGGGAGTTCGGCATCTGGTGGCGGATCGTGCTGCCGCTCTCCAAACCGGCGTTGGCTGCCGTGGCGATCTTTGCGTTCCGCGATGCGTGGGATAACTTCCTCGCCCCGCTGGTCTATATGGCCGGGAGACCCAACCTGCGCCCGCTGGCGGTCGGGCTGTACACACTGCGCGGCGGCGGCGGGCAACTGCCCGATACCCACTATCTCATGGCCCTCTCTGTGCTGATGATCGTCCCCATGCTGATCATGTTCGCCATCGGCCAGCGTTACTTCATCCAGGGTGTCACCATGTCGGGGCTGAAGGGCTGACCACACATCTGATCTGTTCCTCTGGGTGATCGGATCGGGCCAGTCTGCGCGCCGGTCACATCACCCGCCACATCCACCAAGGCAGCGTCATGAGTGACCAACGACCCAATATTGTGATGATTACCGCCGACCAGTGGCGCGGGGACTGCCTGGGCGGGCTAGGCGGACGCCACCCCGTGATGACGCCGCACGTCAACCAACTGGCGGCAGAAGGGGTGCGCTTTACCCAGGCCTATGCCGATTGCCCGGTCTGTATGCCGCAGCGGGTGACCATGCTCACAGGCTATGCGGCCTCACGCTTTGGCATGCCGCACAACTTTTCCGAGCGTTCGCCCATTGACCGCACCGCCAGCCTGCCCGCCCGCCTCAGCCGCGAGGCAGGCTATCAGACCAAGGCCATCGGCAAGATGCACTTTGCGCCAGGCCGGGCGCGCATGGGCTTTGAGCATATCACCCTGCTTCCCAACGATTACGTGAATTGGCTGGAGGGCACCCCCTACGCCGGGATGTATCGCGGGCATGGGCTGGGCGGCAATGAGGTCTATCCCACCGTCGCGCCCATGCCCGAACGCTTTACGCACACCCACTGGATCGTGGAGAACAGTATCCGTTTTCTCTATGAGCGCGACCCGGAGTGCCCCTTCTTTCTGTGGATGGTCTTTGAATCGCCACACAGCCCCTTTGACCCGCCCGCGCCCTATGACCGCATGTACGACAACTTCACGATCCCCGACCCGCTGGCCGGGGAGTGGGTGGGGACGGATGACGACCCGCCCATGTTTGAGGAACAGCGCATCATCAAGAAAGTTGCCCAACTTAACCCGGAGTTGATCCGCGAGAGCAGGCGGCGTTATTACGGGCTGATCTCGCACATTGACTACCAGTTGGGCCGTTTCCTGGGCGAACTCCAGTCGCAAGGGCTGTATGACAACACCGTGATCCTCTTCAATGCTGACCACGGCGAACACCTGGGGGATCACGGGCTATGGGGCAAGACGACCTATCTGCACGGTTCCTGTGATGTGCCGTTTGTCCTGCGGCTGCCGCCCTCGGTCGCGGACGCGCGTCCCGGGCTGGAAATCGATACCCCAATCCTCACCGCCGACCTCCACCCCACGCTCTTGGAACTGGCTGGGCTGGAGCCTTCGCCCAACAGCGATGGCGTTTCGCTGCTGCCCGCCATTCGCGCCGGGGAGGGGGATGGCGAGCGCGTGGTCTGCGGTGAATACGGGCACGCGGCCAACGCCAACGCCTTCGCCACCGATGGCCGCTATAAGTACATCTACTACAGCAAGGGCGGCATCGAGCATCTATTCGACATCGCCGCCGACCCTGAGAACCTGCACAACCTGGCGCACGACCCCGCACATGCGCCGGTCAAGGCTGAACTGCGGCAGCGGCTGATCGATTATCTGACCGGCTTTAATCGCCCGCTGGTGCAGGATGGCGATCTGGTAGCCGCCGACCTTGCCATCGACAGGGCCAGCCTGCACACCCGCAACCCCTGGGCCTGGCGCGGCCCCATCCGTTATGGGCGCGGTTATGGAGGGAACTGGTAAGATGCGCATCACCGGTCTGGAGGCTTTTTCGGTAGCGATGCCGTTCATCGCGCCCATCTTTAGCGCCTACGGGGTCAGCTATCCGGCGCGCATCCGCACCTTTATTCGCGTCCAGACGGACGTGGGGCTGGTGGGGATCGGCGAGGCGGGCGGTTCGGCGCTGCACGCCACGTCGCATGGCGAGCAGGAGCGGCGTTTTACGCAGATAGTCGCACCGGCCATTGTGGGTGAAAGCCCGTATGACTACCGCAGACTGCTGCGCAAACTCAACTACAGCGCCGAATCCATTGCCGTCGAACTGGCCTGCTGGGACCTCATGGGCAAGGCCGCGGGCATGCCCGTCTACCGGCTGCTGGGCGGCGAAGGCGTGGTCGAGCAAGTGCCGGTGTCCGCCTATGCCTTCTTCCGCGGGGCCGATGCCCAGGGCCGCCATGCCGTTGACCTGGATACCTGTGCGGCGCACGTCACCCACTTGATCGAGACCTACGGCTTTCGCGATGTCAAGCTCAAGCTGGGCGTCTACCCGCCGCAGGAGGAGGCGCGCGCCGTGGCCCGCGTGCGTGAGGCCATCGGCCCGGACAGGGGGCTGCGCATTGATCCCAACGGCTGCTGGTCACTGGCGACCGCCAAACGGATGCTGGGCATCCTGGAGCCGTTGGCGCTCGACTATGTGGAAGAGCCGATCAAGTATGTCCCGGCGCGCGTTCCCTATACGACGCAGGCCGGTGTGCCCAGCCTGGATACGGCAGGGCTGGCCGCGCTGCGTAGGACCAGCAGCGTCCCCATCGCCGTGGACGGCGCGTACCGGGTCGACTTGCTGCGCCAGGTGGAGCGCGACCAGGCCGCGGACGTGGTACTGGGCGACATCCAGGGCGCGCACGGCATCCGCGGCCTGCACGACTTTTTCACCCTGGCCGAAGTGCTGGGGCTGCCTGCCACCCTGCACAGCGGGACCGAACTGGGCGTGCAGCAGGTTGCCAAACTACATGTCGTCGCAGCCCACCCCGAAGTACGCATTTCGGGGGATGCTATCTACCCAGAATATGTGGACGATGTGCTGGTGGGCGGCAAATTGCCCATCACCAGCGGGCAGATGGCTGTGCCCCAAGCGCCGGGGCTGGGCGTTGACCTCGATGAGGCGCGGCTGGCGCAGTACACCTTGACGCCGCAGAAACTGCGGGAGTTTGACCAGTTCTGGCAGCAGGTGAAGGCCGACTACGGTATCCCGCCCGCCGGACATGACCTGCTGGTGCGTCATTTTTGAATCAAATCGGGCGGGTCTGATCAGAACCGGCCGTTGATCCCCACCCGTTCCACCCAACCAGTAATCAGACAGAAAGGTATGCAACCATGCGCGAGAGAACGACCGATGTCCTCATCGTCGGGGGAGGTACGGGCGGCGTGGCCGCTGCCCTGGCCGCGCTGCGCTTGGGCCGCAAGGTCATCATGACCGAGGAGACCGACTGGATCGGCGGCCAGTTGACCGCCCAGGCCGTGCCCCCGGATGAACACCCCTGGATTGACACCACCGGCTGCACGCGCAGCTACCGCCTCTTTCGCGAGAAGGTGCGCGAATACTACTGGCGCAACTACCCCATGACCGAGGATGCGCGCTGGGACCGGCGGCTCAACCCGGGCGCGGGCAACGTCAGCCGCCTCTGCCACGAGCCGCGCGTCGCCCTGGCCGTGCTGGAGGAGATGATCGCGCCGTACCGCTCCGCGGGCCGCTTGGAGGTCTTGATCCGTCACCGGCCCATCGCCGCTGAAACCGATGGCGACCGCGTGAGCGCCGTGACACTGGTCGATGACCAAACCGGCGAACAGACAGTGATCCAAGCTCCTTATATCCTGGATGCCACCGAGTTGGGCGATCTGCTTGAACTCGCCCAGGTCGAGCACGTCATCGGCGCGGAGAGCCAGGCGCAGACCGGCGAACTCCATGCCGTCACCGGCGACCCGCAGCCGCTTGACCAGCAGGCCATCACCTGGTGCTTTGCGATGGACTACCTGCCCGGCGAGGATCACACCATCGACAAGCCGCAGGATTACGATTTCTGGCGCGGATACCAGGCTGACTTCTGGCCCGGCCCCCAACTCGGCTGGCGCGACGTGCATCCCATTACGCTGGAGACGCGCGACCGCGGCGTCTTTCACGGGCCGCAAAAGGGCAGCGAAGGATCCTTCTGGCTCTACCGGCGCGTCCTCTATACCGGCTTTTATCCTGATGGCTTTATGCCGTCGGACATTACGCTGGTCAACTGGCCGCAGATTGACTACTGGCTTGGCCCGCTGCTCGGCGTGAGCGAGGAACAAAAGGCGGAACACCTGCGCCAGTGCAGACAACTCAGCTATTCGCTGCTCTACTGGATGCAGACCGAGGCCCCGCGCCATGACGGCAACGGCTATGGCTATTCTGGTTTGCGCCTGCGCGGGGATGTGGTGGGGACCAGCGACGGGCTGGCGAAGTATGTCTATGTGCGTGAGGCGCGGCGCATCCAGGCTGAATTCATCGTGCGCGAGGAGCATGTGGGCGTGGAGCAGCGGCGGCAGATGGGTGCGCCCGTCGGCGCGGCCGTGTTCGAAGACAGTGTGGGCGTGGGGTCCTACCGCATCGACCTACACCCCAGCACAGCCCCGCGCACCTATGTGGACATCAGCAGCTACCCGTTCCAGATCCCGCTGGGCAGCTTGATCCCCGTGCGCGTGGAAAACCTGCTGCCCGCCTGCAAGAACCTGGGCGTCACACACATCACCAACGGCTGTTACCGGCTGCACCCGGTGGAGTGGAACATCGGGGAGGCCGCTGGAGCGTTGGCGGCCTACTGCCTGGAGAAAGCGACGACCCCGCGCCAGGTGCTCAAGGACAAGGCGCGCTTGGGCGATTTCCAATCGATGCTGGTCAACACGCTCGGCTTTGAACTGGCCTGGCCGGAATACGCGCGCATCACGCCGCGCTGATGCACGCCCGACGCGGGCGCGGCATGGGTAACCGATCTAGTACGCCGCGCCCGCGCCATCTAATCCGGTTGTCGTTCGCACTCTCCTGATAAGGTCAGCTATCCGTCTTCCGGCAGAACGGCAATAAAGTCAATCTCGATCCGGACATGGCCGGAGAACTTGCCCACCTCGGTTGTCGTGCGGACGGGCTTGTCGGTGGGGAAACGCTGCTTCCAGACCTCATTGAAGCGGCCCCATTCGCCGATGTCGGCTAGATAGACGTTGGCCTTGATTACATGCTGTAAATTCGTGCCTGCTTGCTGTAACACATCCGCAAGGTAGTCGATGGTCTTGTTGGTCTGAGTCTCGATATCGTCGCCGGGGTCGGCGATGGACGCGCCCGCGGTGTAGACCATATTGCCGACGCGCACCGCCTGGCTATAGGGAAGATCCTTCCCGCTGAAGTTCAGTCGTTCCACCTTCATGGCGTTTCCTTTCATCGGTTGGGATGGGTTGAGTGATACAACTGATCAGAAAACCAGGAAAGGACAATGGGGTCGTATGGCGCGGGCGAACCACCAGGGCTGCGGTGGTATCGGTGGTTCAGCCGATCTCCACGACGATCATCTGTTGCTCGATATGGACGGGATAGGTCTCCGCCACATAGGGGCCGGGCTGCATGCCGCCATTGCCCGCGGCGACCTGGCTGTCGTCCACCGCTTCTACCGATACGGGATAGGTGCGCACGCGCGTGCGCTGCGGGTCAAACCAAGATTGCCCGGTCTTGATGTCAAATTCCCAGCCGTGCCAGGGGCAGCGCAGGATCTCGCCGCGGCGTGTGTAGGTGTATTCCCCCGGCACGCGTGAGGTCAAAAAGCCGCTGACGCGGCCTGTACACAGCGGCCCGCCCTGGTGGGGGCAGCTATTGCGCAGCGCGTAGTATTCGCCGTTAATATTGAAGATGCCGATAGACCGCCCGGCGACCTCCACGACCTTGCGCTGGTTGGGCGGCACTTCCGCCGCAGGGCAGATGACATATTTGGTCATGACGATGGGCGCGGCTCCAGTCCATAGAGCAGCCGGGCGTTTCCGGCCATGAATTTGTGTTTGCGGTCTGCATCCAACTCGACGGGGAAGGCGCGGTCGGGCGCGTCGAAGTCCCAATGCGGATAGTCGGTGGCGAACATCAGGCGGTCGTCCATGCCCATCTGGTCGAGCAACTGGCGGAAGTGGCGGCGTTGGGGCGGCTCTTCCATCGGCTGTGTGGTCAGCCAGAAGTGGCGGCGCACGATGGCCGAGGGTGGCTCCTGCACGTCGGGGATTTCGGCCCCCATCCGCTGCCAGAGGCGATCCATGCGCCACATCAGCGGCGGCAGCCAGGCAAAGCCCCCTTCGATCAACACGATCTTAAGGTCGGGGAAGGCGGCAAAGACCCCCTCATAGACCAGGCTGATCACCTGGGCCTGAAAGGCTTGGGGCATGCCCCCGTGGTCTTCGATGTAATAGGAGGGCCAGCCCGTGCCGGTGATCGGGCCGCCGCCTGTGCCGCCGAAATGGATGCCGATGGGCAGCCCATGCCGCGCCGCTGCCTCATACATCTTCCAGTATTTGCGCCGCCCCAGCGGTTCCTGCGTGCGCGCCACCAGCAACACCTGGACAAAGCCGGGGTGATCCCCCAGCCGGTCGATCTCGGCGGCGGCCAGGTCGCCATCCTCATAGGCGACGACGATGGAGGCGCGCAGCCGCGGCTCGCGATCCAGCCAGTCGGCAATCTGCCAGTCGTTGATGGCCTGCGCCAACGCCGCGCCATAGGCTAGGTTCACCTGCCCCCCGGCCCCATAGAGCGGGTTGAGGACGCCGTATTCGATGTTCCACGCATCCAGCAACTGCTCGCGCATAAATTCCAGATCAGATCCGGGCGGCTTGCCGTTGGCAGGCCAGGCATCATGGCGCGCCGCGTTTTTCATGGCGCGGGGATAGTGGCCGCCGTAATGCCCGCGCGGGCCGACGGTTTCATGGTGTCTGCGCCAGCGGGGGGAGAGAAAACGCAGGATCGTTGCATCGTCGGGCACGGCGTTGTGGATGTCACAGTCGATGGTAGGCGTCAGTGTGTTGCGACGGGCGGCCCGTGTCTGTACAGCCGATACGGTAGAATCCATCGTTCTGTCCTTTCGCCACGTTCCTACAGCCGGTAAAATGCCGCTGCGTTGTCGTGAAAGACCTTGCGCGCCAGGGTGAGGTCGCGCAGGGGCCAGGCATCGGCGGCCTGATCAAACTGGGCGTGGGGGTAGTCGGTCGCAAAGAGCAGCATTTCATCCGACTCCATCTGCGCCACGATCTCCCCCAACGCCGTTTCAGCGTCCTGCAGCGGCGCGTCCACGGGCTGCACCGTCAGACGGATATGCTCGCGCATGTAGTCGGACGGGAGGCGTTTGACCCAGGGGGTGTTGTGGCGCAGCCCCTTCCACTCCTTATCCAGCCGCCACATCAGCGATGGCATCCAGGTAAATCCACCTTCGATCAGCACCACGCGCAAGGTGGGGAAGCGGTCGAACACGCCTTCGATGACGAGGCTGATTACCTGCGACTGAAAGACCTGCGCCATGCCCGCGTACTCTTCGATATAGGTGGAGGGCCAGCCGACAGGTGTCGAGGGCAGACCGGGCGCGCCGCCATATTGGATGGCAACGGCAAGGTCATACTTGACCGCAGCGGCGAAGATGGGGTCATAGTTGCGGTTGCCGTAGGGCATCAGGCTGCGTACGGGCAGCACCACCTGGACAAAGCCGGGGTGTGCGCCAAACCGCTCGATCTCGGCGGCGGCCAGCGTGGGGATCTGGCTCGGCACGACGATCCCGGC
>CAZYQJ010000051.1:0-15090 GCA_964649925.1 uncultured Litorilinea sp. | reverse complement strand
ACCACCGTATACGGGTTCAACACGACCATGGCCCAGTTGGCAAACACCCATGCCGCCAACCAGCGCAGAGACATCCTTTGGGTGAGCCGCTTGGCGACGATCAGGATCGACAACGGGGCAAAAACCACAGTGAAATTATGGGCAACGGTGTGCTGGCTGTAAAAGAGCAAAACCGGCGAAAGCATCAACGCCAGTGTGATGAGCGTATGCACCACCCAATGCACGCGCAGCGTTTCCAGCCACTTCCAGACCAGCACAACGCCGAGTGTGCCTGCCAGCGCGGGCAAAAAGCGCAGCGCAAACTCGCTCTGCCCGGCCAGAGAAGTCCACACGCGCAGCAACAGCAGCCAGATCACTGGCTCGGAGACTACGTGCTGCCAGGCGACTTCTCGAATTTCGGCCAACGGCGCTTGCGCCCAAAACGCCAGCGCGGCCTCCTCCAGATAGAGCGGCCTTGCGCCGATCCCCCACAGGCTCACGCCAAAGGCCACCAGCGTCAGCGCGCCAGGCAGCGCGGTCTGAAAGGCGCGCATGTGATCGCGCCGGATGCGGTGCAGCCAATCCAGGGCGCGCTGGGCATCCCGGTCGCTCAGGTTGACCGCCAGTTCATAGAGCATAAACAGCACAAAACAGAGGCTAAAGAGGAACTCGCCCAGCTCCTCCTCATCCGTGGTCGGCACGTCCAGCATCAACGTGGCCCCCAGGATGAAGCCCAGGGTCAAGAAGCGCGGGGGGACGACGAACCGAAAACGGCGCAGCAGCGCGGCCAGGCGCGGCCAGCCCGCAAAGAAGGGCAGTATCCCACCATAGAGCAGCAGCACGATGCCCGCAATATCCTTAGTGCGGATGTCCAACAACCCCTGCATCAAGTTGTGCAGGTTGATATCGCTCTGGTCGCTGTGCTGCCGGAAGAAGTCCGGGGTCTCGACGCCTACGATCCGCTGCCCCCAGTTGATCTCCTCCATGGCAAAGACAAAACAAGCCGCGCCAAACGCAAGGAAGAACCAGGAATAAGACCGGGGATGGCGGCGGATACTGAACGCAATGACAAACGCAACTGCCGACGAGAAGAGCAGGTTAATGACCGATAGCTGTTCGAGATAGTCTTCCTCGCCCAGCGTGGCAAGATAGATGCGGTGATCGACCAGGTAGAGGATCACATAGACGACGATAAACACCGGGAAGATGAACAGGGCAATCAGGCGCAAATAGTCTATGACCTGCTGGCGCACACAATCTATGCCCGCCCCGATACCCGTCACCGAAGTAGCGTTCAACCCGTCCTCCCGCCAAGCCCTTTCGTCTGCTGGCCCGTCTGCCCACCGGCTTCTGCCTCCTTACCGGCGTACATCTCGGGATCGCGGCCGTAGAGCAGCGCGGCTTCCAACAGGCGGTTTTTCACATGATCATTGATCTGGCCCGGCAGCACGCGCCATGTCCAGTTGCCCACGCTGCTGCCCGGCAGGTTCATGCGCGCCTGGCTACCCAAGTCCAGCACATCCTGCAGCGGGACGATGGCGATGGCCGCGATGCTGCGGAACGCGGCGTCGATCAGTGTCCAGGCAGGGTCATGGCCGTCGGTGCGGAAGTAGCGGCGGAAGTAGTCGCGCTCCTCGTCTGTGGCGCTCTGCTCATACCAGCCGCGCGAGGTGTCGTTATCATGCGTGCCGGAATAGACCACAAAGTTGGGGCGATGATTGTGAGGCAGAAACTTGTCGGTGGCGTCGGTGCTAAAGGCAAACTGTAAAATCTTCATGCCCGGCAGGTTGAACTGGTTGCGCAGTTCGATCACGTCGGGCGTGATCTCCCCCAAATCCTCGGCGATGATGGGCAGCGTGCCCAGTTCGCTCAAGACGGTTTCAAAGAAATGCGCGCCCGGCCCGGTCACCCAGCGACCGTGGATCGCGGTTGGCTCCCCGGCGGGCACTTCCCAGTATCCGGCAAAGCCGCGGAAATGGTCAACGCGTACCAGGTCATAGAGGCGCAACGCCGCCCGGATGCGCCGCATCCACCAGCGATAGCCGTTGGCCTTCATCACATCCCAACGGTAGAGCGGGTTTCCCCAAAGCTGGCCCGTCACGCTGAAATAGTCGGGCGGCACGCCGGCCACCACCGTGGGTTGGTACTCGTCGTCCAGATAGAACTCGCCGGGATTCGTCCAGGCGTCGCTGCTGTCCATGGCGACGAAGATCGGAATGTCGCCCATGATGCGAATGTTGGCGGCGTTGGCATAGTCCTTGAGCCGCTGCCACTGGCGGTAAAAAAGCCACTGGTTGAACCGGTGGGCATGGATAGCCGCTGCGTGTTCCTTCCGGGCTTGGGCTATCGCTTCGGGCTGGCGGCTCCGCAATGGCATCTCCCACTGGTTCCAGGGCGCGCCGCCGTGGACATCCTTGAGCGCCATAAAGAGGGCAAAGTCGTCCAGCCACTCGGCTTCGGCGGCGCAGAAGGCGTCATAGGCGGCGCGCTGCTCCGACGTAGCGCGCGCGGCGAAGGCTTCGGCGGCCTGGCGCAGCAGCGGCAGCTTCCAGTGATAGATCGCGCCATAGTCCACCCGGTCATCGGGCAGGGTGGGCGCCTGGTCGAGCGCGGCCTGGTCGATCAGCCCGTCCGCCACCATCTCGTCCAGATTAATCAGATAGGGGTTGCCCGCAAACGAGCTAAAACATTGATAGGGGCTGTCACCATAACCGGTCGGCCCCAGCGGGAGCACCTGCCAGATGCGCTGGCGTGTCTCGGCGAGGAAGTCTACCCAGCGATAAGCCTCCTCGTTGAAGGTGCCAATGCCATAGCGCCCTGGCAGCGAGGTTGGGTGTAGCAAGATCCCACTCTGGCGTTCATAGCTCGTTTCTGGTTGCATAACCGATCCCCTGGTCGTGTCTTTGCCCGTCTGCGGAAACCCGTTTGACTCTCGCGGGATGATCCAGCGCTCCGTATTCCAAACGATCTCACCCGCTCAAAAACATCTGTGTAGCCCATTGCACACCTGCGCTCCACGCCACAGACCACAGCACCACCCAGCCGCTTTGCAGCCCCATGCGCGGCACTTCCTCCAGCGGGTACGCGCCCGGCTGCAGCACATTGGGGGTGCGGTACTGCGGCAGCAGACCGGCGGCCAGCACCGATCCCCCGACCAGCCCGCCCATGTGTCCCCAATTGTCAATGCCCGATGCACTCAAGCCAAAGACCAGGTTGATGACGATGACCAGGATCATGTTCTGCAGGATGGCCCGGCCGCGTGCGCCGAAATTTTCTCGGTAGCGCAGGAAGTAGATGGTGGTTGCGCCTGCCAGCGCAAAGATTGCGCCCGACGCGCCCGCCGATGGGGACGGCGAAAAGGCATAACTCGCCAAGCTGCCAAACAGCCCGCCCAGCAAATAGATGATCAGAAAGCGGATATGGCCGAAATAGCCCTCAACCAGCGGCCCCAGCGCGTTCAACGCATAGAGGTTGAAGAGCAGATGGAGAACGCCGATGTGCAAGAACATGGCCGTAAACAGCCGCCAGACCTGGCCCAACGCCACCAGTTCGTTGACCTTTGCGCCAAAGGTCACCAGCACACGCATATCCTCCGTGCCGTTGATCGTGCGGTAGGCGATCCAGCCATAGACGATCATGCCGACAAAGACCAACAGGTTGAGGATTAACAGGACATGGGTCAGGTGCGGTGGGGTCAGTTTGATAAAGAAGCGCGGGCGTTCTATGCCGAGAGGCGGTATGGGCAGGCGTCCGCCTTCCGGCGGGTCGGGTGGATAGAGGGTCCTCACAAGGGTTTGGTCTCCGCTTAGATTTCGACGGGCGTCCAGTCGACCCGGCTTTTTTCGGCCTGAATGATGCTCAACACGCGGTCCACCGTCTCTTCCAGATGGTTTTCGCGGTTGACCACCACATACTTAAACTCGGTGATGCGGTGTAGTTCCTGACGTGCGGTGGCGATACGCATCTTCAACTTGTCCGCTGCTTCGGTCTTGCGCTCATACAGGCGGCGCACCAGTTCCTCTTCGCTCTCCGTGGTCAGAAAGATGGTGACCGCATTGGGGATCAACTTGCGGATCGTGGCCGCCCCCTGCACGTCGATCCGCATGATCACATCCTTGCCGCTCGCCAACGCCTCGCGCACATGCTTCTTGGGGATGCCTTTATAGTCTCCATAGACCGTAGCATGCTCCAACAGTTCGCCCTGAGTGATCATTTCGGCGAACTCGCTCATCGTGACAAAGTGGTAGTCAACGCCGTCCACCTCGTTCTGGCGGATGGGCCGCGTGGTGGCTGTCACCACAAAATGAAAGTCGGTGCTGCGCCGCCGCATCGCCTGGAGCGTGGCGTCTTTGCCCACACCGCTTGGGCCGGACAGCACGACCAGCACCGGGCGCGGGCGGCTCAGGCTGTCATACAAGGCGTCCATCTCGGCGTCTCTTTCGGCAATCCATCTCATTCGTTTGCTTCCAAGTCACACTGTCCGTATAGTAACAGTCCATAACGTTGCCGTCACAGCCAGAGGTGACGGCGCCAAGGATCGCATCGATATATGACCAGCTGATTGCGGCGGAAAAGCTACAGACGCGCGTCCATCCGCCGCACTACGTTGTCATAGACCGTGCAGCCGCTACCGGCGCACGCTACGCCAGTCGGCCCTATGATTCGAGTTATTGCCAAAAAGTATACGCGAGGTTGGGCTGTGGGGAGAAATTCACCCCGTGGAGTTGTATAGGGGAACACTATGCCGATCTATGAATATGTCTGCCTGGATTGCCGCAAACGCGTTAACGTCTTTTTTCGCACCTTCAGCGAGGCGAGCGACGATGCTGCGCGCTGCCCGATCTGCAACGGCGCCCGGCTGCGACGGCTTGTCAGCCGGGTGGCTGTGCTGAAATCTGAGGAAAGCCGTATGGACGACCTGGCTGATTCGTCGCTCATGTCTGGGCTGGAACAGGAAGACCCGCGCGCCCTGGCAAGCTTTATGCGCCGGATGAGCAGCGAAATGGGTGAACCACTCGACGACGAAATGAGCGAGATGATCAACCGGCTGGAGGCAGGCGAAAGCCCGGATGAGATCGAACAGTCTATGCCCGATCTGGCGGGCACGGGGGATGACTTGGGCGGAGATGACTTCAGTGGAGGTGACCTCGGCGGCGACGCCTTTGCCTGACAGGCAGAAAGGGAACACAATGGCTCTCGTGGTGCTTGGCTATCCCTCCCTGGACGCGGCGGATTTTCGCTATATCCAGGCCTTTCGCGCCGACCATGACCCGCTGTTTCGCATTGTCGCGCCCCACTTTACGCTGGTCTTTCCGGTGGAGGATCTGCCGGAGGATATGTTCGTGGGCCATGTGCGGCGCATCGCCAAGCAGCAGCCCCCAATCGAGTTCGTGCTGCGCAGCGTCAAGGTCTATCTCCCGCACCCCGGCGAGGAAGACGCGCCCATCTTTTTGATCCCCGATGAGGGGTATGGCGCGCTGCTCCAACTCCATAACCGGCTTTACAGCGGCCCTATCGCGTCTTCTGCGCGCCACGACATGGCCTTTATTCCACACATCACGATCGGCCGCAAACGCGACCAGGCCGCGGCGCACCGTGCGGTGGCGGAATTTGGCCCGCAGGGGTTCGCCATGCCCGGCACACTCGCGCGCTTGACGGTGGCACGCTACGCCAATGGTCTGGTCACTAACCTGGTAGAAGTCCTGCTTCAAGGTTCGACGATGGAAACGATATGATGAAAGTGATCCGGACGTTTGACTCGGTAGAGTCGTTGGGGGAACGCTTTGACGGCGAGGTCTTTAAGGATATCTCAGACGAATCCCTCTATGTCTACCACAAGCTTGAGAACCAATGGTATCAGTACCGTTGGGTTTCGGGGCGGCGTGAGGTCGTGCTGGTGGGCCAGGTGAGCGGGGAACTGCCGCTGGTGGTACAGGTCTACCCGTAGTTATACTTTTTCAAAGTGGTCTACGCTCAATACAAAGATGGCTGCGCCGCCCATGCGTTTTTCCACTGGCGTAGGGATATGGACTTCACCCGGCTCCATGACCGGGGGCAGCGGCGTCACATACTGGACACGGTCGGGGCAGCTCTCGCGGATGACGCTCAGGACTTCTTCCACTTTGGCATCATCCACACCGCAAAAGACCGTGGTGTTGGCAATCCGCAGCAGCCCGCCGGATGAGGCCGTAACGGTGGCCTGAAAGCCGCGCCGTGCCAGGCGATCCAATAGGTTGCGGCTGTCCTCGCTGTTAATGATTGCCATAACCAACTTCATACGGATGGCTCCTCTTTGGGGCTAGGCGGCGCTGGCTACGACAAGACGGCCTGCTGCACCCGCCGCATAATCTCTGCATGAATGGCCTCGATGGGCTGGTTGGCGTCTATCACCAGCCAGCGTTGCGGTTCCGCCGCAGCCAGGGTCAGATAGCCGCGGCGCACAGACTCATGAAAGGCCTGCGTCTTTTCTTCCATCCGGTTCCATTCTTCCGCCGCGCCACGCTGTTTGCGCTGCAGCCCGGCGCGCACGTCGATGTCTAGATAGATGGTCAGGTCGGGGGTCAAGCCGCCGGTGGCGTAGGCGCCCAAGCGGCGCAGGTCGTCCAGCGATTGGCCGTGCCCATACCCCTGGTAGGCCAGGGTGCTGTCGGCATAGCGGTCGCACAGCACGATCTGCCCCGCGGCCAGTGCAGGCCGGATCACCTGGTCCACGATCTGGGCGCGCGCGGCGTTGAAGAGCAGCGTTTCAGCACGCGGACTCATCTCCGTGTGTACACGGTCAAGCAGAATGGCGCGCACTGCGTTGCCGATGGGCGTGCCGCCCGGTTCGCGCGTAACGAGTACACGCGAACCGGACCGTTCTAACGCCTCGGCCAGCAGCCGGATCTGTGTCGACTTGCCGCTGCCTTCGGGGCCTTCAAAGGTGATGAAGGTCGCCACGGTTATTTGCGGAAGATGCGCACGCGGCGGAACGGCTCGCGGCCATAGCTATGGCTCACCAGGTTGGCGGCGCGCGCCAGTTGATGTTGCTGGCTGCGGATCGCCGCCGAACGCGGCAGCAATTCGGCATCCGGTGCGCCGTTCAACACGCGCTGGATGCCTTCCTGCGTCTCACGCATGGCCTCAGTAAATACATCCACCGGCTCGCTCGGGATGTGATAGATGTTGGCCAGGCACTGCTCCATCTGCGTGACGGTGTTGCTGCGCAGGATATAGATTGGAATGTTACGCCGTTCTGCATCCACCAGCGGCTGGGGCTGCTGGCGGTAGTAGTTCTTCAGCGTCATGACCAGGTCGGCGTCGGACAGGCTGTCCACGATCCGGATCGGCACATTGAGCGACGAGGCCGCAGCGCGCAGCCGGTTCTGGCCGATGCCATAGGGCAGCACGCGCAGCACCTTGCGCCCTTCTTCGTTACCGCCCCCCGATTCGCTGGTCTGGGCGGCAAAGCGGTCGGACGCCTGATCCTCGATCTGGCCGACACTGCTCCAATCTATCTCCGGTTCGGCGCGGCGGGAACCGCCATTGACCCCCTGGCTGCGGCTGCCAGGACCGCTGTCGGCCCAAGCGCGTTCACGCCGCTTGCGCCCCCGGTCATAGCTGTCGACACCCGCTGCCGGGCCTGTGCGTCCCGCTTCACTGCCGCGCTGGATATGCACTTCGCCGTTCTCATCCAGGTAGCGGACTTCCGGCGTCAGGGCGCGCCCGCGCAGCAACGCATCCACCGACGCAGCCACGTCATGGTGGATTGCCATGCGCTGGCGGTCTTGGATCTCGATCAGGACGCTGAAGGTGGGCGGCGCTTTGCGTTCCAGCACACTCTTTTGCGTGCCGCGGCGGCGCGCTTCCTCATCCGACAGCGTGACTGACTCGATGCCGCCCACCAGGTCGCTCAGCGTGGGGTTCATGAGCAGGTTTTCCAACGAGTTGCCGTGGGCCGTGCCGATCAACTGCACCCCGCGTTCGGCAATGGTGCGGGCGGCAACTGCCTCCAGTTCGCGGCCGATCTCGTCGATGATGATCACCTGAGGCATGTGGTTCTCCACTGCCTCGATCATGACCTCATGCTGAAGCGCCGGTTCGGGCACTTGCATACGCCGTGAGCGGCCAATGGCCGGGTGGGGGATGTCGCCATCCCCGGCGATCTCGTTGCTGGTGTCCACGATGATCACCCGCTTCTGGTCGCCGCGCACGCGCGCCGCCTCACGCAGCAGGGTGGTCTTGCCGACACCAGGTCGGCCCAAGAGCAGGATGCTCTTGTCGCTCATGACGATATCTTTGATGATGTCGATTGTGCCATAGACGGCACGCCCCACACGACAGGTGAGGCCGATCACATCGCCGCGCCGGTTACGGATGGCGGAGATGCGATGCAAGGTACGTTCGATACCCGCACGGTTATCCGCGCCAAAACTGCCGATCTGGCTGATAACCGATTGCAGATCTTCCGGCCCTACTTCGGTGTCGCTCAGATAGATCTCACCCTGCGTATAGCGCGCTTCGGGCAGACGGCCCAAGTCCATCACCACCTCGATCAAATCGGAGGTGTGATTCTCCCGCGCCAGCGCAGCGCGGATGCGCTCTGGCAAGATCGCCAGCAACAGGTCAAGATCGTCGGTGATCTGTAGAGTTGTCATGGTCACGTCTTCGGCGAATTCCGGGTCGGTCTGAGTCTCATCGGAACGGTCGAACGTTTGGGATAACAAATCAACTTGTCTCATTCGTATCGTGATAGGTCCTTCAAGGGTGGACTCTGGTTCCCCAATCGGCGCGTTTGCGCCGCTCTCCATCTCTCGTCCCTCGCTTGTTATGTATACTCAACACACCTATAGAGACGCTTTTCAGCGTCGAATTGTTCCTGTTTGTAGCCCATGTCACACCTCCCACTGCCCCAGGTAGGGGCTGTTCATCAGGCCACCCTCAGGGGTGGACGCCTTCCTTTGCCGGTACGGCAGGAGCGATACAAGCGGCTCCCCGCTGGCGCAAGCGCATGGCAGGCGGGGTTGGCACGGTAAAGTGGGCCGGTGCAACGGGTCGTGCGGTCTTCAACACGGGCACTTCCTCCAACACGACCCCGCTTCGGATCCACTGAACTACCTGTTTGACCATCTTTGCCCGGTCGGTGAACGGCGCAAAGCCGTAGTCCGATAGAATCGTACCCAACGCCCCTTGGTAGTCGCAGACGCCGATATAGATCGGCTGCGTTATGGCGCGCCGCCAGATAATATCCAAAGCGTGGCGCAGCAAGGTATGGATCACCTGCGGGTTGGGGTCGCAGAAATCCGCCCACGGCTGCAACCAGTATCCCCTTCGCCCTTGCACAATGTCCACCGCGCCCACGATCTCGCCCCGGCGTTCCAGGACGAAACGGTTGTGCACTCCCCCCGGCCACCAGTCGAGGATGGGCGGCTTGAGCGCTTGATCCGTGTGCATCCCCTCGGCAAGCTGGACGGATTCCGGCACCACGCGCGTATAGAGTTGCTGCAAAGGCCACTCATCCACTTTGGTTTGAAGCCGGATATCGGTCGAAGCCTGTCCACTGGGGATCGCCGCATCAAACGCAGTTAAACGCCAGATGGTCTGGCGCGTGTAGGTGCGAAAGCCGACGTGGCTAAAAGTATGGACAGGGAGGGGTTGGTCAGGAACGTCTACATAGATGCGGGCTATCTGCTGGTGCGCCGCCACCGTATTGTGATAGGCAAGCAGCTTTTCCCAAATGGCCGGATGACCGCGCGGCGTATCTAGCCCCGGCGCAAGACGTATGATGTCGGCTTCAGGCCGCCCTGGGCGCTTTTTCACCTGCAAGTACCAGGTCCCCAAAAGACCATGCCCTTGTTGGCTCAGGACATAGGTGGCTACCTTGGCATCATTCCAGGGCACAAGGGCCGTAAGCGAGGCCCAAGATGCCGAATGGGGCTGCAACAAAGACTGAACAGTGTTCAGCTTGGTCGCCTGGCGGCTCAAGCGCTGGATCAGAAAGATATCACCGAGTTGAAACGGACGAATCACCGACTGATCAGCTCCTTGGAAGGAGAGGCGTTTCCGCCTTGTGATTCCGTACTGTTAACTTACTTTCCACGGACTTTATTGTACTGCATTTAATGACGATTGACAAGTAAGGGGTGATACACAGTTTTATGTAAATAATTTTATGTCACCTCAACAGCAAGAGGAGGGGCGGGCTGCCGCAACTTGACAGCCTGCGTGGAGGCCTGGGGATAACTCTGGGGATAAGTTCGCGGTCTGGGGAGAGAGTAATCAATCATTGGCTGCCAATCGCCGGTTGCGTACAGCCAATCTTTCTAAAACAAGCTTGGTGTCCATCAATGCGCTTTCAATACCACGTGCGGCGCATACGATGGGATGCTTCTACCCGCCTCACCTCTCTGACTACCGGCTGCTGGCGACTTCCTTCAACTCAAACTCTCCCGTCTCCGTGTCATACAGCCCCCAAGTCGGCGCGCCATGCATCCCGCCGAAAAGCTCGCCAGGGTTGACCAGCCACCCCTTGCCCACCGATTCCACTGCTTTGAGATGGTTATGCCCATAGCAGACTAGATCGAACTGGCCGGACTGGGCGATGCGCCGCGCCGGTTCGGGATAGTGGATCACGGCCAGCGTCCGGTTCTCTATGGTCAACTCGGCATAGATGCCCCACAGGGTAATTTGAGGGTGCTGCGCGGCGATAGTCTGGAGCAGCCGCCCGTCGCCGTCGTTGTTGCCAAAGACAACGTGGATCGGGCCGGTGAACTGGCGGCCCATCCTGTCGAGCATAAAGGGCGCGCAGAGGTCGCCACAGTGGATCAATACCCCGGCCCCGGCTTGATTGGCCGCGGCCAGCGCGCCTTCGAGGTGGGCAATCTGGTCATGGCTGTCGGAAAAAACGGCTATCTTCATGGCAAATCTTCCTTTGGTCTATGCTATACTGCAGTCTATATGGATTTGGGACAAATGCAAGCAGGCCACGCGCGGCGTTGGGCCGTGATCTTGGGAGCCGGGATCCTCACCCTCCTGGCAGGTTGTGGGCAGGTGATCACCGTCGCCCCCACGCCGACCCCACAGCCGACACCGACCCTGGGCGCTCCCGTGGTCGAGGCCACCGAAGAACCGACCACCACACCTGCCCCCTACACACCTGCGCCGACGCCGACGCCGACAGTCACGCCGACGCCGGTCTTTTATACCATTCAGGCGGGTGAAAGCCTGCTCACCATTGCAGATCGCTTCAATGTCAGCGTTTCGGGGCTGCAAGAGGCCAACGGCATCCTCGACCCGCGCACGCTCCAGATTGGCCAGCAGTTGATCATCCCGCGTGAGGAGGAGGCGGCGGTTGCGGCGGATGCAACGCCCACGCCCACACCGCTGCCGGTCGCGGTTGAAAACCTGCATTTTAGCGAGAACGCCATCGGCGGGCTGTGGGTGATGGGCGAGATCTATAACAATACGGGGACGCCGCTAGAGCAAGTGCGCGTAGGTGTGACCCTGGTGGATGCGCAGGGAGCGGCGCTTGCCGAAACGCAAGGGCTGGTGGCGCTCGATCTGGTAGATGTCGAGGAACGCGCTCCCTTTGCCCTGCTCTTTGGCACAGAACCCGGCGAGTTTGAGCAGTTCCAGGCCTATGCGGTGAGCGCGGTTCCGGCTTATGTGGGCAGTTACTATCGCGACCTGGTGGTGGAAGAGATCGATATGGAGAGCGAGCGCTATGCCTCCTATACGGTGACGGGGCTGGTGCGTAACGTCGGGCCGGAAGAAGCGGTCAACGTACAGGTGGTGCTGACAGCCTATGACCCGCTGGACCGGGTGATCGCCATGCGCCAGGTAGAGCCGGACCATAACGTCATCCCCCCCGGCGGCACGACGAGTTTCACAGCGGTGCTTGCGCCCGTAGGCGGGCCGGTGGAGCGCATCAACGCCGAGGCCCAGGGCCGCCGCGTTACCGCGCCATAGGTTGCCGGGTACATTGACAACGAACAGGTGACGCGGCATAACGGAACCCAAAAAGCGGGCGTGGTGCTTGTGACCAGCGACCGCGAATTACTCCGGAACTTTCCGGCTGTCGCTATTACACCTCAAGCATTCCCGACCCGTACAGCGTAACCGTAGGGGCGCGCACGGTTGCCTGCGCCGATTTGCGCTATACTAGCCCGCGTGCTAATTATCTATCACTTTCTATCATCTTACGCTTCATCATGACCGGGTAAACGCTATGTGTGATCGATCAGCTGTTGCTTCGTCGTCTGATGGGCCGGTCCGCCGGTGGACGCGCCGCCGTCTGCTCTTAGGGCTGGCGGCCAGCCCGCTGTTACTCGCAGCCTGTGTGCCTGTGGCGCTTCCCCCGGCGCTTCCGCAAACGACCGGCGTCGAGCCTGCGCCGCCAATCGGGTCGCACGCGCCCGGTGGGGTGGGCCAAGTGGCTTCGTATCCCTACCGGCTGCAACTGCCTGCCATCGAAGTGGATGTGCCTGTGGTCGAGTTGGGCTGGCACCCGGCGAGCAACAACGCGGGGCAAATCTTCTCTGAATGGGATGTCGCCGAGTACGCTGCGGGCTGGCATAAGAACAGCGCGCTGCCCGGCACAGGCGGTAATGTGGTGATGAGCGGGCACAACAACATCCTGGGAGCGGTCTTCCGCGAACTGGATCAGCTAAAACAGGGTGACGAAGCCATTGTCTGGGCGGGCGGGAAACGCTACACCTACCTCGTCGACCGGGTGATGGTCGTGCCGGAGGCATACGCCAAGCCCGAACAGCGCGTCGCCAATGCCAGGTGGATCGCCCCTTTTGACGACGACCGCCTGACGCTGGTCAGTTGTTGGCCGCGCAATGACAACACACACCGCATCATTGTCGTGGCGCACTTGGCAGGGGAGACACAGTCCGGAACCGAGGGCTGACGGGAAGGAGAAGAGAGATGATTGAGTTGATCCGCACGCGCGACAGCGCCGAGGGCGCAGCCGTGGAGGACAAACTGCGTGAACTGGTGGTCGCCCACCGGGTGACGACAGTCGAATCAGGGCAGCCTTCGCCGCTCAACGGCACGCCGCTGCCCGCCATTGTGGACGAGGACCGCATCATCAGCGGCCAGGATGCGTTGCAAGCGTATCTGGCCGAACTGAGTGCAGAGATAGAAGAATGGCGGCGTTACCAGGTGGACGCCTGTTACATCGATGACAACGGCGAAATCTGCTAAGACATCCGCCCAAAACGACAAGACCGGTCGCGAGGTTCGCCCTGCGACCGGTCTTGTTATCCACCCTGTTCTACCTACCTACTCACTGCCCAACTAGGCCGGGATGTCAACCTGCCGGGTGATTTGCCCGTTGCTCTCCCAATAGGTGATCTTGTTGGCCAAGAACGGGTCATCCTGGGCCGGTTGGACATGGCCGTAGATGTCGGTGGCGCGAGAGGTGACGGTATGTTCACCCGGCTCGACATCGTCCCACGCCAGGGTCCAGAAACGCCAGGCAAACCGGCCTATCTGATCCTGATCCGGTGGATTGACGGCAAACAGATTGCATACGCATTGGAGGTGGAAAACTTGACCGGCGCACAGATCTTTCGCATCAGTGGACTTGCCCTGGCGGTTGGCGCTGGCGTATTCATCGTGCACCTCGTAGCGAGGTCGATGATCACAGCCGGTGCAGATCCCGCCACCCTGGCCCAGCAAGCGCTCTGGGTGCCGGTCAACCTGCTGGGCGTTCTGGGCGCAGTGATTGTGCTGCTGGGGCTGCCGGGGACGTATGGCCGGATGGCAGGCGCGAGTGGCTGGCCCGGCTTGATCGGCATGGTGCTGATCACGCTCGCCTGGCTGTTTTTTGGGCTGTTCCTGAGTCTCTACAGCGTGCTAGTGGCACCGTGGTTGGCCGACCAAGCGCCCGCACTCACCGCTGCACCCCTCCCACCAGGAATCCTCATCACCTTTGTCATCGCCATGCTGGCCGAATTGGTCGGGACCGTGCTGCTCGCGCTCCCGTTCCTGCGCGGCCGCGTGCTGCCCCGCTGGGTGGGAACTATGCTGCCTGCCGCGGCGATCTTGCGCGTGGCGGGCAACCTGATGGCGCCCAGTGGCCCGGCCAGCAACCTGGTGATCAACCTGCTGTCCAACCTGGGGCCGGTGTTGCTCATGATTGCGCTTGGGGCTTTGGGCTTCCGCTTGTGGATGGAACACGACCCGGCCAAGCCAACCGAGTCGGGCACAGGCTAGAACGTTAGGCGTCTGGCTCGCCGCCGGGAGCGTATCGGAGATCCGAGATCTTGGCCCGCCAGACTGCGGTTGACAGTGCAGGGGCTTCATGATACCTTTGAACCACCTCTCTTCTGTGCGAGTTGGAATGATGATCATGGTTACGCGAGTTGAGATGGCTTCACCCCGCTCCTCCTGTCCTCGTTCTGCTCGCGCGTCTACCTCTATCGCGCCATCTCCGGCCAATCTCACCCTAGCCGTATGCATCTATAGGAGGGATTATGTTTGTCGACGCCGACGCCCGTCAGGCGCTTGAGTTCGAGACCGACAGCCAGACGCCGGTGTTAAGCATCTATCTCAATGTCGACCCGACCCGTCGTCCCACGGATAAATATAAGCTGGCGCTGCGCAACCTGCTCAACAAAGCAGAAGGCGCTGCCCCCGAAGATATCAAGCGGATGCAGAACTATCTGGAGATGGGCTATAACCGCCAGGGGCGGGGTCTGGTCATGTTTAGCTGTGCAGCCAGGGACTTTTGGTGGGCCAAGAGCTATATGGTTCCGGTGGACGATGCTGTCTTTGTGGGGCGACGCCCCTACGTGCGCCAACTTGTCACCTTGATGGATACCTATGAACGGTATGGCGTGATCCACATAGACCAGGAAGGCGCGCGCCTCTATTCGTTCCATATGGGTGTGTTGGAAGCTGCCGAGGGCCATCTGGGCGAGGAGGTCAAACAGCATAAGGCCGGGGGCTGGTCGGCCCCACGCTATCAACGCCACGAGGCCAACGTCGCTTATCAGAACCTGCAGGAAGCCGCCGAACTGGCCGAAGATTTCTACCGCGCCAATGACACGCGGCGTCTGCTGCTGGCCGGGACGGAAAAGAACGTGGCGCGCTTCAAAGACCTGCTGAGCAACCGGCTGCGCT
>CAZYQJ010000050.1:8718-15448 GCA_964649925.1 uncultured Litorilinea sp. | reverse complement strand
GCGTCCCGGCGGTTGAAATCCGATGCAGGCCGCACCACAAGTCGTTATCCCGTCCACCACCGCAAAGGAAGCGGCAAAATGACACTCAAGATCGGATTGATTGGTTGCGGGAGCATCATGTCCCCGCACATTGAGGGCTGGAAGGGCGTCACGGGTCGCGCCGAGGTGGTCGCGGTCGCGGACGTCTCGCAGGAGGCGATGGTCAGGGCATCGGCGCAACTCGGCCATCCGGTGCAGATGTACACGGATTATCGGGAGTTGTTGGCGCATCCAGAGATCGACGCGGTGGATATCGCGCTGCCGCATCATCTGCACTGCGGGGTGATTGTCGAAGCCGCGCAAGCAGGCAAGCACCTGATGACGGAGAAGCCGCTTTGTCTCAACCTCGACGAAGCGGCGCGGATTGCGGCGGCAGTCCGCGGCGCGGGCATCACGATGATGGCCGCACACAACCAGCTTTTCTTCCCGTCTGTGCTGCAAGCCAAACAGATGTTGATGCAGGGTGACCTGGGCAAGCTCTATCTGATCCAATCCTACGACTGTTCGGCGCGGCGTCGCCCGCTGTCGCTCAACAAGGCGACCTGGGGGCAGGCGCAGCCCGCTTTTGCCGACGGCTGGCGCAGCGACCCGGCGAAGATGGGCGGCGGCGAGTACATTGATACAGGCTATCATCCGACCTACCGGCTGCTCTTCCTGGCGGGTAAGGAGCCGCGCGAGGTCAGCGCGGTGATGGGGACCTATCGCATGCCGCTGCAGGAGGAAGATTCGGCCAGCGTGCAGGTCAAGTTCGACGACGGGATGATGGGGCAGATCCTCACCAGTTGGGCCTTTGCTGCGCCGGGGGCGCGGCCACTGCTATTCTATATCGCGGGTGAGGCCGGTCATCTGTGGGGTGAACGCGACAAACTCTATTACCAACCGGTTGGCTTCCAGTCTCCGGCGGTTGTCGAATATCCCGGCTGGACCGGCGCGCGCAGCTTTGCGGCGGAGATCGAGCATTTTGTGGATGCGGTGATCAACGGCTATGAACCGCTGCATTCGGTGGAGGAAGCGACGGCAACGCTGCGCGTGATCATGGCGGCCTATGCGTCGGTCGACAGTGAGCGCGCGGTGACGGTGTGACCATGTGCAGAAGCCAGGCCGCCTAGCGGGTAGGGATGCCGGGCGGCCTGGCGCTGCTTTCGGCGCGCAGCAGGCGTGTCAGATGCAGCATCATCCCCGCAAAAACGGCCCCCCACGCGGCCAACGCCAGAAAAAGAAACCCACGCGGGATCACCATCAAGAAGGGCAATTCCAACGCCTGCGCCAGCCGGATCGTGCAGGTCGTGTACATGCCCAGTGGGAAGACCATGCCCCAATACTGCGGGTCATAGGTAAAGGGGAAATGGCGGATGTTGTGCCGCCAGACGCCCAGGATCAACAGCAGCGGGATCCACCAGGTGGCTGTGGCCCAAAAGAAGATCGTAAAGCCCTTGAGAAAGGGCAGCAGTTCCTGGAGGAGGGGCAGCGCATGGGCGTTGAGGATCAATGTTGTCCCGGCCAGGGTGGTGATGGCGACCGCGCCCATGTTGATCCAGTAGGGTGGCGTCAGCGCGCCGGGCGCAAAGACCAGAAAGATAAAGCGATAGAAGATCAGCGTGATCAGGATCAGGTAGAGCATACAGCCCAGGAGGTAGAGGCAGAGCGCGCCGAACAAAACCGGCTCCTGGCGTGCACCCTGCTCTGGGGCGACTAAGACGCCCAGGACGGAGAGCGACTGGACGGCGACAACGGCCAGCAGCCATGCACCGTTGAGGCCTTGTTCCACCGGCGGTTTTTCGGCACGCACGGTCAGGACAGCCAGAAAGGTGTACATGATGGGCAGCCACAACGCCAAGGCCAGCAGCCACAGCGCACGCGCCGCCTGGGGCAGTGCGGCCACAAGCACAAACTGATTGCCCAAGACACAGGTCCCGGCTACGAGCGTAAAGAAGCCGGGGCTGCGGCTGTGGCTGGTCAGGTCGGCCCAGACGCGCGGCCAGGCGCGCGCCAGGCGCGCCAGCGTCACGATCCAGAGGACAACATAGGCGATGATGTTGACGGCGAGAAGCGTCTGGGCGACAGGGTGCAGCCCCAACAACTCACTGGCAATGGAGACGATGCCGGTCGCCATGACCAGGGCAAAATAACCGGGAAAGAAACCGGCGATCTCCTGGTCCAGCAGGGCGCGGTTCATCTGGCGGCTACTCCAGGCGGTTGAGATACCAGAGCAGCCCTGCATTCAGCCCCAGGCAGACGAGGCTTGCCAGGGCCGCGGGCCAGAGGACGGAGCTATCGCCGCCGAGGTAGGCGTTCATGGTGGCTGTGAGCAGCCAAAGCTGTAGGATGACGATGATCATCACCAGGGCCAGGATGCCGTTGATGATGGTCATGCGCTGGCTGCGCGAGAAGCGCGAGCGGTGTCTCATGATAGGATCCCTCTATCTGCGCCGCTAGGTGAGCGATTGGGTCCTGCCGGTGGCGTAGATCGTGCCATCGCGGATTTCCAACGTGATGCGCGCCAGTGGGCGTTGCGGCGGCCCGGCCAGCGGGCGGCCTGTCGCCAGGTCAAAATAGCCTTCATGGCAGGGACAGTGAAGTTGTCCTTCCTCCGGCTGCGGCAGGACCGGGCAGAGCAGGTGTGTGCATAGCCGGTCGAAGGCCACGAAGCGCGTTTCGTCCAACCGCACCAGGATGCAGGGGTCGTCTTCAGTGGGATAGCCAAAGGCCAGGCTGCCGCCGACGGGGATGGCGTCCACTGTACCAATGGCGACTTCAGGCGGCGCGGGCTGTGTGCGCCGCCAGCGATTCTGAAAGACGATCCAGAACTGCCCAACGGTAAACGCCAGGCTGGTAAGCACGAGAAAGCGCGTGAAATCACGGCGGGCAATGTACTCGTCTTGGGGCCAGTCAATCGGGAAGTCTCGCCGCCAGCGTGGTTGGGGCGCGTCCACCCGTCCATCGGGCGGCACGCTAATGCGTTCGCTGTCGGGTGTGGTCATGGCTGCGCCTCCTGTGTCTTGACAAAGGTGTCCCAGTCCAGGTTTGCCATGTCGAGCAAGATTGACTGGCCGATGGGCGGGTCGTAGATGGCCTCGGTGACGTCCACATGGTCTACGCGCGGTTCGATGGGAACCATAAGCTGCACCTTGGTACGAATGGTCTGCGCGCCGAACTGGAAGGTGTTGACCGGTCGCGACCGGGGGCGCAACCGGTCAATCTCGTCGTGCGTGCCGAAGTAGAGCGCATGGCTGGGGCAGACGGTGGCGCACATGGGTTTCAGCCCCACCGAGGTGCGGTCATAGCACATGTCGCACTTCATCATCAGGTTCATGCGCGTGTTCATCTTGGGCACCCCAAAGGGGCAGGCGAGGACGCAGTTGTTACAGGCGATGCAGCGCGGTTTGCGCGCCGTCTGCACCACGCCATCGGCGGTGCGTTTGATGGCGTCCGCCGGGCAGACTTCGGCGCAGGTGGGCGAGTCGCAGTGCATACAGACCATGGGGACGGTCTGGGTCGAGGCGGCCCGGTCCACATAGTCGAGGTGGATCATGGAGTGCCCTTTGTGCGTATCGCATTCGGTACAGGCCTGGACGCACGCCTGGCAGCCGATACAGCGTCCAGGGTCTACAAAAAAGACCATTGGCTCAGGGACAGGCAAGGTATGCGCTCCTTTCGCGTGTGGCGCTACTGCTGCGGTTCCAACTTGGCGGCGTAGTCGGGCGGCGCATCCGCCTTATAGACCTTGACCGCGCAGACTTTGTATTCCGGAATCTTGGATTGTGGGTCTTGCGCCGCAATCGTGAGCTGGTTGGCGCTTTTGCGTCCCGCCCAGTGGTAGGGGATGAAGACGGTGTCGGGGCGGATGGTGCGGACGACGTGGGCGCGGATCGTGCAGGTGCCGCGCCGCGATTCGGCAGTCACCCAGTCCCCATCGGCAATGCCCAGCCGTTCAGCCAGGATGGGATGGAGTTCGAGCCGCGGCTCCGGGTAGTGGTCGAGCAGCGGGCCGATGCGTCGCGTCTGCGTGCCCGACAGAAACTGGCTGACCACGCGCCCGGTGGTGAGCATCAGCGGGTAGTCGGCATCCACATCCTCGGCGGGCGGTGCATAGGGGGTCGCTTTGAACCGTGCCTTGCCGTCCGGGAAGTAGAACGGGCCTTTGCCCTGCGCCACCGGGTTCCATGACCCCCGCTCAAAGAGGCGCGGCGTGCCTGGATGGTCCTCGGATGGGCAGGGCCAGAAGACGCCGTACTGGCGTTCGATCTTCTCGTAGGTCACCCCGGAATAATCCACCACGCCGCCTTTGGAGGCGACGCGCAGTTCGTTGAAGATTTCCTCCGGCGAGTTAAAGGTAAAGCCTTGTTCGCGGCCCAGAGCGCGCGCGATATCTTGGATGATGCGCCAGTCCTGGCGGGCATCTCCAGGGCATTCCACGGCCTTGCGGATGCGGATGATCCGCCCTTCGACTTGAGTCACGGTGCCTTCGTCTTCTTCCTGGAGCGACCCCGGCAGCACGATGTCGGCGTAGCGGGCGGTTTCGTTGAGGAAGAAGTCAATGGCGACATAGAACTCCAGCTTTTCCAACGCCTGGCGCACGAAGTTGTTGTCGGGCAGCGAGACGACCGGGTTGAAGCAGATGCTCAACAGCCCTCTGATTTCGCCCTTGTCGATCTTGCGGATGATTTCGTAGGCATCCACGCCAGGCGGCGGCATGTCGTTCACGTCCATGCCCCAGACGCTGGCGATGTAGGCACGGTGTTCGGGGTTGGCGGCATCGCGCCCGCCCGGTAGCTGGTCGCACTTCTGGCCGTGTTCGCGCCCACCCTGGCCGTTGGCCTGGCCGGTGATCGTGCCATAGCCGCAGTTGGGTTTGCCGATGCGCCCAGAGGCCAGCACGACGTTGATGGCGCTGAGGACGTTGTTGACGCCGTGGCTGTGATGCTCCAGCCCGCGCGCGTGGAGCATGAAACTGGTCTTGGCCGTACCCCACCATTCTGCGGCCTGGCGGATCGCCTTTTCAGCGATGCCGGTCACTTCGGCGGTGCGTTTGGGCGTCCACGGAGCGACCTCTTGAGCCACCTCCTCAAAGCCGTGGGTGTATTGGTCAATGAACTCATGATCCAGCCAGTCCTGCTCGATCATCAGGTGGAGGATGCCGTTAAAGAGGGCTGTATCGCGGCCCGGCTTGATGGGCAGAAAGAGGTCACAGGTGCGGGCGATGGGCGTCAGCCGCGGGTCTACCACTATAATTTTTGCGCCGTGTTCGCGCGCCTGCCATACATAATCGGTGGTAATGGGGGAGCACTCGGCCACATTGGAGCCGCTGATCCAGACCACTTCTGTACCGATGATATCTGACCAGGGGTTGGCGCTGCGGTCGATGCCAAACGAGATCTTGCTGCCCGCGGCGGCGCTGACCATGCACAGCCTGCCGTTGTAGTCGAGGTTCGAAGTACGCAGGCACATGCGCGCAAACTTGCCCATGAGATAGGTCTTTTCGGTGGTGAGGCTGGCCCCACTGAGGACAGCAAACGCATGGGGGCCATGCTCGCGCTGGATGCGTTCGATCTCGGCGGCCACGATCTTGATGGCCGCGTTGTAGCCCATCGAGCGGAAGCCTGCGGGTGCGGTCTCATCGCGGCGGTAGGCGTGCAGCAGCCGGTCGGGGTGTCCGTTTTGTAGGTATCGCTTGACGCCCTTTGGGCAGAGTTTGCCCTGATTGAAGGGGAATTCCATCCACGGCTCGACGCCGATCACGCGGTTGTCTTTGACCTTGAGTTGAAGTCCGCACTGTTGGCCGCAGAAACAGCAGTGCGTCTTGACCAGTTTGTCCGGCTCCGCGCCGGTGTCCACTTGCACCCCGTGAGCATAGGCCAGGTGCGGCCCAAACTGGTCGACAATCGCTTGCAGATCGGTTGGCACTTCTGCCATAGGGTTCTCCTCTCGGCGTTCGACAAACAGAGTGGCAGCTACGGGTGAAAGTTGCGGGCGTCTTCTTCACCCAAGGGGCCTTCGCCCACCGCGGGGTTGGCAAAGACGGGCATTGGGCGCAGCGCGAGGGCTGTGTCGCCATCGGCAGTCACCTCCAGCGGCCCGCCGCCGCGAATGCCCGACCACAACTGACCCTGGGCTGCGGCAAACATGGCGCGGCGGCAGGGCGGGCAGATCCATTGATAGTGTTCGACAGGGCTGCCAGGCATTTCGTAGCGATACCCCAATCCCTGTTCGGTCTGGATCAGGTCTTCGACATGGGCACGCGAGGTGAAAGGGTGACCGCAGCGGCGGCAGCGAGCCACATCCTCATGTTCGCCCGCATATTTGTAGAAGCGCACGCCAATCTGGGCCGGGCGCTGAAAAATGTGGAAGAACTTGCCGAAGGGCAGCCACAGAAAGGTGGCGATGACGGTGACGGCATGGAGGATTGCCAGGAAGTCATAGGCGTAGCCCTTGAGCCAGGTGTAGCTTGCGGTGAGCATCAGCCCAGTGACGCTGACGGCAAAGAGCAAGATGAGGGGGAGAAAGTCTTCGGCAAAAAGCTGCAGCGCGGCCGCACCTTCCTCGCGCATACGCCGGCGCATGGCAAGCATGACCCCGGCGATGACCAGGAACGACGACCAGACCAGCCCATGAAAGAGCAGAAAACCGGCGATCGAGTGGACGGGAAAGGTGAAGGTGGGGAAGCCGAAGATATAGGCGCGATACCATTCTA
>CAZYQJ010000050.1:0-8708 GCA_964649925.1 uncultured Litorilinea sp. | reverse complement strand
ATTCTAGCCGTCCGGGGATGGCTTGGAAATGGAGCCAGCCAAAGACGAGCGGAAAGGTGATGGCGACGGCAAGGATGCAGCCCCACATGATCAGCAGGTGGGTGATGCCGCGCACCTTATCGCGTGACCAGATGAAGCGGTTGATCAGGATATCGTTCCAGACCCAGTAGGCCCAATGGCGGAGACGGGCGCGCCAGTCGCCTGTGCGCAGAAAGGTCTGCCATCCCTGCCGCCAGTAGACAGCAGTCGGCGGGCGTTGGAGCCACATAGCGTAGCGGTAGGTGAGGCCAAAGGTAGCAAAGAGGACGGAGAAGGTATAGGCCACCAGGGCTGCGTCAAAGTGCGCCAGGTTGCGCGACCCGATGACGATGAGCAGGGCAAGGATCAGGGTGACGAGCAGACCCCAGGCTGTGGACTTGAGCACTTCACGACTCATGGGCACTCCTTTGCTGGGCGGCGCGGGGCGCGCCGCCAGTGGGTCGTTCAGTTGCGGCTTGGGCAAGGGCGCACGGCGTGGCGATGAAAGGGAGCTAGTTGCCGGACACTCCCTATTCTAGCATCTCCGCACAGAAGGTCAACCTGTGCTGTTTTGTCCGGCAGCCCGAAAACTGGGGACACGCAAACTGGACGTATGCCGTCGCTTTGGCATACGTTGGATGAAGCGCCGGGGCTACGGATACGCGGTGCAGAGGGGATGATGCAAGCGTAGTAGGTTGGTTGCTGTCTTTAATAGGCAGCCGTGGACAACTGCAGATAGCGTTTGAGTGCCTGTGCCAAATCTTCGAGCCGCGCTGGTTTGGCAAGAAAGTCATCCATACCTGCGGAAAGACACGTCTCTTGATCGGACTGTAATGCGGCGGCGGTCATGGCAATGATATACGGCTGATCGGGCGTTGCCAGCGTGGTGCGGATGTGGCGCGTCGCTTGCAGACCGTCCATTTCGGGCATTTGAATGTCCATGATGATGACGTCGTAATTGCGTTGGCGGGCGGCCTTAACCGCTTCGAGACCGTTGGCTGCGACATCTGCTTCGTACCCAAGACGTTTGAGCATACGTAAGGCCACTTTTTGATTTGTGAGGTTGTCCTCTGCAAGCAGGATGTGGAGGGGATAATGGCAACCCATGTCGAGATCGATGCTTTCTTTTGGCTTCTGTGACTGATTCGGATGGGCGACGACAGGGTGCGATCTGGCTGCCCCTAGATGTTTCACCAGGGCAGCGTGCAGCACTGACGGCTTCACCGGCTTGAGGAGTATGCTTGTGACCCCCAGTTGGCGCATCACTTCATGTTGGGCGTTTGGCGCAAGGGTCGTCACAATGGGTAGGTCGTGCAGGTGCGGATTGTCCCCTGCGGCATACATGGGCGCGCCCAGCGCGGAAGTCATTACGATGGGCAGGTCCGCGGCCAGGCTGCGTAGACGTTTGGCAAGCGCCAGCCCAGCCATCCCCGGCATCTGCATGTCGATTACGGCGATGTCGAACCGCGTCTGTTTGTACATCAGTTCAAGCGCTGCTTCGCTCGAAGCGGCCGGGATGGTGACCATTCCCCATCCGCTCATCATCTGTTGGAGAGTCTGGCGCACTGTGGCGTTGTCGTCCACGACAAGCGCCGTGCGCCCGTTCAGCCTCGGATGAGGGCTGTGGAGATCGTGCGCCTTTGCAGCGTCGACGACGGGTGTGGTGATGGTAAAGTGGAAGGTGGATCCAATGTGCTGCTTACTTTCAACCCAAATGCGGCCCCCCATCAACTCGCACAGCCGTTTGCTGTTTGCCAGACCCAGGCCTGTGCCCCCATAGCGGCGGGTGTTCGAGCTGTCTGCCTGGCTAAAGGGCTGGAACAACTGCTGCATCTGATCGGGCGCAATGCCAATGCCGGTGTCGCGGATGGCGAAGTGAAGCTCTACCTGATGGTCATCAAGTGGTTTGGCATCGACTGCAACGACCACTTCACCCTGCGTGGTAAATTTGATGGCGTTGGAGATCAGGTTGATCAAGACCTGGCGCAGCCGCGTTACATCGCCCAGTACCGTGATCGGGACAGAGTGCCCCATGTGATAGACAAACTCCAGGCCCTTCTCCACAGCCTTGGGCGTCAAGAGATCCAGAACCTCTTCAACCGTATGGTGCAGATCCAGCGGCTGGCGTTCGATGCCAAGCCTGCCCGATTCAGCCCTGGAGAGGTCGAGGATGTCATTCAGGATGTTCATGAGCGTGTCGCTGCTCTGGCGAATGGTATCCACATAGCCGCGTTGCTCTTCGCTCAGCTCGGTCAACTGGAGCAGGCTGATCATGCCGGCAATGCCGTTCATCGGCGTGCGGATTTCATGGCTCATATTTGCCAGAAATTCGTTTTTGGCGCGGTCGGCAGCCTCGGCGTTCTCTTTGGCTCTCCGGAGGGTTTCTTCATACTGCTTGCGTTCGGTGGTCACGGTTAAGGTGACCAGGCTCTCAGCAGGCTTGCCTTTGTTGTCCAGCGAAAGCACGCGGGCGCGCACCCGCAGCCATTCCCATTCGCCGTTGGCGTTGCGGAACCGGCATTCCAGGGGGGCTTCAGGAGGCCCCTCGGCGAGTTTTAGCCAACTCTCTCTGACCTGATCGACGTCGTCGGGGTGGATGAGTTGTAGGACGGCAGGGTAGTCCAGTCCTTCTAAAGTGGTGTGACCGAGGAATTCGGGACGATTGAAGTAAGTCCAGCGGCGGGCCACGATGTCCCAGATACAGATAAAATCGGGCGAGTTCTCCGCCAAGTTGCGAAAACGAAGCTCACTTTGTTGGCGTTCCCCAAGTTGGGATGTGTGGCCTATGTCGGGCCGTGCGCGCGGCGGGTGTAACAGCGTCTGGACGACTTTCTGCGCACCACGCAAGCCTATCCAGTTGAGAAAGGTGCAGCTATAACGCCGGATAGTTTGACAACTGCTGCTAATCGCTATCAGAAAGGGGATACGCATCTCACGATCACATCAATCTATGCAATACACCAAAGTCTACGCAATATACCAGCAACGGTGGGTGAAACGGTCGATGGGGGACAATCGACAGTGAGGGAATAGGTACAGTGCCCAGCTGATCCCTGGACACTGTTTGCGGTGTGACATGACATTGACCGCCGCGGCGGTTGAGCTATTGTCTGACAACCTCTGCCATGCCAAAATCAGGCTGGGCCTTGAGTGCATCGATCTCGGCATCACAGGTAATGTGTGGCAGCGCATGCAGCAGTTGGGCGGCAAAGTCGCGCACAGTGCTGGCGCGCAGCGAGGTAACAGCGGCATACTCTGCTGGCGTCAATTCGAAATCCTCGCCGTTATACCCCGCTGCCAGCGCGGCGGCTGGATCGGACAGGAGCAGGCTCTGAAACCAAGGGCTGACAACAGCCGCACTGAGCAGGCGATTCAGATTTTTGCTCAGTGACACAGGCGAGCGCACCACCGATGCTACAAAGCGTTCGTTACCAGGTAATGATTGGGACAGAGTCTGTTTGAGCGCCATACCGTTCACCGTCTTTCTAAATCTTTTCATGGCTTTCGGATGAATAGGAGAGTCTTTCGCACAAGGTACTTGCAGATTGCGGATGCACCGCGCCACCAGCCCACAGCGCCCAAAACGCACCTACCGCTATAAAGACGTCGCCCAGACTAAACGCAAACTGGATTGGCCACTGCTCAGGGACGGTGAAGCGATCCGCCAGCCATTCGAGCCGGGTTTCCTCTGGCGCAAGGGCAACGCTCTTTGTCCCGAAGGCGCGGCTTTGCATGGCTTCCTCCGCATGATCGCCATGCACGATTGTTAGCGTTTCGGGGCTAATCGGCATCAATCCGCCGTTGGTAGCGATCACCGCCAGGTTGAGTAGCAGGCCTACCCCCAGCAACCAAAACCCCGGTAAGCGCCGGTTATACCAGACGAATAGCACCAAAATGCCCAGCGAGACGGGCAGTATCAGCGCTGCCCACTCCTGAGAGACTAACTGGCCTGTTTGGGGTATGAAGAAGACAAGACCTTGTGGGAGAAATGCCAGTAGCGCCAGTTCCACCCGTTGGATCGCAGGTGGCACATAGGGACGTTTTGCCGGCCACGTTCGGACGTAGCCGGCAATTAGCCCAAGGATGACTCCTACGAGTAGGATCATAAATTATCTGTCAAAACCGTCGCGGTCTACGTTGTTGTCCTCGCATATGAACAGTACGTGATTTATACGTCAAGCGAGCAACAACCATCATATGCTCTTACTGGTTTGCTTGATCGATACCGCATCAAGGTCAGAGTCGGGCAGAGCAAATAGGTCTGCCGCTTAGATACACTACGTATAGCAGCCGGACTATCCGCCGTAACCGGTCGGGGCCCCTGCGCTTAGAACGAACAGAGTCAATGTGCCGATGGCAACCAGAACACGCACGAGAGTTGGATGGAGGGTGGGCAGCTTGCGAGTCATTGGACGCTTCCTTTGTCTGATGCTGTGTCGTACGCTTGTGTCGTCTGAACGACCCCACCTATGGGGTCGCACTATATCGTGTGAAATTATCCTTAGTCTGACAGTACATGGGTATCAGAGGTGGCATCAAACCAGGCTCATTGCGCGCCAAATCTGAAAATTGGTTGCTATTGGAGCTGAACAGAGGTGTGGCCGCCTGGCACTGGCCAGAGGTTATTGCATTAACAGTGCATAGAGTTCTTCGGTCTGGGGCGAGGGTGGGGCCGCAATCTCTTCTTGCAGGGCTTTTTGGCAGAGCGAATACTGTCTAGCGACACCCGCCCGATTGCCCGTAGCCGCATAGATGCGCATCGCCAGCCGGTGCGCATCCTCATGGCATGGGTCTTCAAGCAGTACGCGTCTACACCACTCCAGTGCCCTATCGCTTTCTCCAGTTTGGAAGGTAAGTTGGGCCAGGGTTAGGGCCGTATCCAGATAGATCTGGCGCAGCCGTTCACGCTCCAGATAGGCCCAGGATGTTTCGGTGTCTGGCATGTACGCTCCACCGTAGTAACTGAGGCCAAGCGTATACGCGTCGATCTGAGCGTCAGGATCGGAAGCAGCGTTTCCGGCTTCGATATGATCTAGAAACAGATCGACATCATAGTCACAGTCGAGCGTAGTATCGAACCGGTAGATGCCATCCTCAAACAGCACCACTTCCTGACCCAACGCGCTGCGCATCCGGTAGATGGCGTTTTTGAAGCGGGTTTTAAGTTGGTTGGGTGAGCAATCGGGCCAGAAGTGCATGCCGATCTGCTCCTTGCTCAGCCCATCAGGATGAGCTAGCAGACAGAAGAGCAGATCGCGCGAGACGCGCGTTTTCCAGTCGGCCAGCGTGACGGGCTGTCCATTGACCAATACCTCAACACGACCCAGGGCCCGCACCACGAGCGCCGGTGGATCAGCCTGCACATGTGGAAATAGAGAGCGAAGCTGGTGGCGAAACTCGCGGCGCAGGAGTGAGCGCTGCGCCTGAAATGCTTCGACGGCGGCCACTAACTGGTTGCGGTGGATAGCCTGGGGGGCATGCACGTCCACGGCCCGGATCAGATCGATCATCTCTGCAGCGGTAACGACCGCAGCATGCCGGTTATCGGGCTGGACGATGAGAGGAAAGGCTGCCTCCAATGCCTGCGCTGCCTCGGCACGCTTGCCTGCTGTCTGATAGGCGGCGACTAGCATTATCCGTGTTCTGGCTTCGTCTGTGGTCTGGCCCCCTTGTACAAAGCAAGCGACGGCATCCTCAAGGGGTTCTAGAGCCTGCTGTGCTGACCCGCGCGCCAGGTAATAGCGCCCCATCGCCTGCCGGTACAGCCCCCATTCATAGGAGGAATTTTTGCTCAGGACCAGTTGCCCGGCCGAGTCCAGGCAGCTATAGGCGCTACTCCATTGGTTGGTGGACCACGCCAACGCCGCACGCGCCAGTTCGAGATACAGCACAAGGAAGCGCTCATCCAGCCGCCGCGCCAGCGGATACGCCTCATGGTAAAAGGTCTGGGCGGCCTGGAGCAGACCGGCTTCAAATACAAGGTCCCCCAGGCTAGTGAGCGAAAAGGCCTCCATGCGCGCATAGCCGCTGCGCCGTGCACGGTCAATGGCTTGGGCTAGGGCGGCAAAGGCCTGTTGATGCTCTCCTTGTTCCTGGTAGAAGACCCCCAGGCTGTTGAGGACGGTCGCCTGCCCCATCAAGTTGTTTAAGTCACGCCAGGCGTCAAGGGCATAGCAATAAAGTGGTTGGGCCAGGGTCTTCTGCCCTGAATTGTGGTATGTGATGGCAATTTCCATCGACAGGGTTGCCATGTTCTGCACATCGTCTGCCTGTCGATAGAGGTCGAGCGAGCGCTGCAGCCACTCGAGGCCGTCGTTCAACGCGCCTTGCATACACAGGCCAAGCCCCTTGGAGCGATAGGCTAAAGCCCGGGTGCGCTGGAGTTGCTGCTTTTCATGCTCTGCAAGGGCATCCAACTGGTCGAGCAGCGTCAGCGCGGCTTCGGCGGCTTCAATGGACTGTTGATACGCCCCACGAAACCGATGGCCTATCGAGCGGTGGGCCAGCACCTGTGCCAGCGATGCGTTGGGCACTCCCTGGCTTAGCAGCTTTTCTGCGCTGGCCAGCTGCTTTAGTCCCTCTTCGACGTGCCCAAGCAGCATCCAGCAGTATCCCTGTAAGCCCAGTAACTTGGGGTGCTCGTGCAGGACAGAAGTGGGGAACCTATCCAACCATTCCTGCAAGAGCACGATGCGGCCTGCATAGATCATCTGCAGCCCGGCAGTCTCCACCAGGTGGACAACCGCCGCCGGATCGTCCAGGGATTCAGCATAGAGATAGGCCTGTTCCCACTGCTGTCTGCGCAGATAGGCTTCGACCAGACGGCGCAGGATGATGGGCACTTCGGCAGGCCGGTCATTCTGCAATTGCCGCTGCAGAAAATCTTGGAACAGGTGATGATAGCGCACGCTGTCGCCTGATTCGCCGACAGGCGTGAGGAACAGGTTCTGATGGTGTAGAGCGGCGAGGAGACTCTGCCAGCTTTCGTCTGCCGGACACCAGGCAGGATCAAAGATTTCCGTACAAAGGGCCGCGTCGATCTCCTCCATATAGGAGGTGCGCAGCAGGAAATCACGCAGCACAGCCGGTTGTTGGTCCAACACCTGGTGGGCAAGATAGCCATAGAGATCGACGCCGGAGCTACGCATCAGCCGCAACCGGCCTGCCATGTGGAGCTGGCTTGTCGTAGCCGAGAGCAGAATGCCCGTGATCCATCCTTCGGTAGAGACAACCATCTCTTCGGCTTCGGCTTCGCTGACGACCTGCCCGTAGTTTTGACGGGCGAGCGCCTGGAGTTCTTCTGGCCGGAAGGCAAGCTCCTGAAAATCCAACCCACCCACGGCGCCGCGCGCCACGAGCAGGGCGAGATCGGGCAGTGTCAGCAGCGTGCGTGAGGAGAGAATGAGATGGCAGTAGTCGCCCACATTTTGCAGAAAGTGGCTGACAAAGGAGCCGACCGGTTCACAGTCGTCGACCAGGTGATAGTCGTCGATGATAAGGACGAAATGCTGGTGGACCCGCGCGTGGAGTTCGTTGACCAAGAGGGTGACAAATTGATCAAAGGAGATGTGTCCCGCCTCTAGGTTTTGGAGCGCGGCATCTGAATCCCGGCCAAAGGTGGGGAATTGCTGGGCAATGGCGGCGATAAAATGGGCGGCGAAGCGATATAGGTTGCGATCCGCTGCACTGAGGGAATACCAGCAGGCCGGTAACTCGATGGTATTGATAAAGTCCAGCAGGGCTGTCGTCTTGCCATAACCGGCAGGGGCGACAACCAGGATCAAAGGGTAGTCGAGTAGGCTCTGTAGGGTTTGCAGCAGGCGTGGGCGTGACAGTAAATCGGGGCGATGCCGCGGTCGAACGACCCGTGTGCGCGTAATCGGTAGTTGCATGGCAACTGCGACTCCAAACCGACGTTGCAGCGATGTTAATCTTCGCTGCCAATGGCGACATATGGATATGCCAGAACAGACCTACCTCAACAACCAGCCGTCATTCATCTTGTCGGATCCTTGATACTCTATTATACCAGGTGCTCGGCCATGGATAAAACGGCTGTAGCGAAAATATACCCACACGCCAGCCTACAGCGGCGATCGCTAGGGTGACAATCGGGGTGATGTCGCCCCTGGCGCACCGGTAACGACTGTCCCACTGCTGTCCTTGGGCGTGTATCCAGGGGCAAAGTTGACTTATGCGGGCGGAGGCTGTTACACTCGGATCAGGCCGTGATCCAAAACCGGCATGGGCAGGGACGCTGTCCGAATGCGTTCACCACCTCAGTTGTAGCGGGCGACCCTGTCGCTGATAGGCTGTATCGTAGCACAAGCAGTGTGCTTGTGGGCATCACGCCCCCTTAGCTCAGTGGATAGAGCAACTGCCTTCTAAGCAGTGGGTCGTAGGTTCGAATCCTACAGGGGGTGCTTAGAAATCGTCTCTACTCGAGTAGGAGACGGTTTTTTTTGTGGTTTCAGTTCACTAGAAGGATTGAAACCATGCACGCACACCCACTGCCTCCGCAAACCGAGTTTACCCTTCAAGCTTTTCTCACTGACTGTCAAGCGCGCAGCCTGCGGCCCAAAACCATTGCTCATTACCGGCAACAGTTGACATGGTTTTTGGCCTACATGACCGAAGCCGGTTGCGCGACGGTTGAAGATGTTACCCCCTACTTGATACGCTCCTATTTT
>CAZYQJ010000049.1:13224-15606 GCA_964649925.1 uncultured Litorilinea sp. | reverse complement strand
TCTGCCGCTTTACTTCTTTACTTCCATCGCGCAACTGGCAGCCTACCGGGTGCTCATGGTGTGGGTCTATGACCGTACCGGGAGTTTACTGGTAGCGACACTCATGCACGCGAGTTACATCTTCAGCACGCTCTTTGTCCTCGCGCCGCCGACGACAGGGACGCCCTACTTGATCTTTAGCGGGATATTTACGGTTGTCCTGTGGGTCGTCGCGGCCGCGGTCGTCGTGTCCACAGGCAAACCGCGCGCTAGCGTAGGCTCCCCCCAACTCACGCCCCGCTGACGCCCTGGACTGGTATGGAGTAGGTTCCCGTTGACGAGGGGCAGGAACCTGCCCCTCCCTTTCACCCTCCTGCCATCTAGGCATAAAATGACGCCGCGCACCGCGCCATCCCTGCCGGGAATTATGCCGCGTTATGGTATACTCGTAGGGCGCATTTGCGCTGAGTTATTGTTGAATCAATCCGTCCCAAACGTCTTGAATTTGCCTATGCCTAGAACTTTGCGGCTGTCTGATGGCAGCTATATGCGGCGTCTCGACGTCCAGCACATCCTCCAATCGCTCCACGCCATGCAGTGCGTCCAGGTGGTTGGCTTTAGCAATATCGGCAAATCGGCGCTGCTGCGTCTACTCGCTCAACCCGATGTCTGGACCCAAGAGCTAGGCGAAGCGGGGCATGAATTCCTGGCGGTTTATGTCGACTGTAACCGCATGTTGGAGATGAGCGACCAGGGGTTTTATGAACTGGTGCTGCGCTGCCTGCAGGAGAGCAGCCCCCAGGTGGCTGCGCTGCCTGAACTAACAGCGGCCTACGAGATGCTGATCGCGCCTGCCAGCGAATTCCAAGTCCCGCTCGGCTTTAACCGCGGCGTCACGACCGTCCTCCAGTCCATCCCCCATCGCCTGGTGCTGCTCTTTGACGAGTTCGACGAACCCTTCAGCCAGATCGACTCGCGCGTCTTTCTCAACCTGCGCGCCCTGCGCGACCGTCACAGCAGCAAACTGGCCTATGTGACGGCCACCTGCCAGCCGCTGCGCGCCCCGACCACCCGGCATCACAGCGTTGAGTTCTGCGAACTCTTTGCGCCCAACACCTGGTATCTGGCCCCGCTCATCCGGCCCGACGTGGAGCGTATGGTTCGCAGTTACATGGAGGTCTACGAGGCCAAATTCACCGATGCCGACGTGGACTTTATCTACCAGTGGGCGGGCGGCCATCCAGCGATGGTCAACGGTGTCTGTGCCATTCTAGAGACGGCCCTGGACGAACCGGGACGCCACAATATGTCGCCAACCGAACGGCTGGACTTTCACCACGCCATGGCGCGGCAGATCCGCAATGACGAACACCTGCACAACGAATGCAGCAAAATCTGGGCGCACTGCAGCCCCGAAGAGCAAAATGAGTTATTGGCGATCTGTTGGGCGCAGTATCACCCCAACCGCGCCGTGGTCAACGGGCTGATGCGTAAATACCTGGTGTTGAAGGTGGAAGGGCACTACCAGATGTTTTGCCGGTTGTTCTATGAGTTTGTGCGGCGCAAGACCGTGCAGCCGCGCAGCGAGGCCACCCGGCTCTGGGTCGATGTAGACAGCGGCGAGGTTCTGGTGGACGGCAAGCGCGTGGACACGCTGACCAACCTGGAATACCGGCTGATGCTCTTGCTTTTCTACAACGCCGAGAAGATCGTGGACAAATACAGCATTGTGACCGAGGTCTGGGGCGACGGCTATCTGGACGAGGTAGACGATGCGCGCATTGAAAAGCTGATCAGCAGGCTGCGCCAAAAGATCGAGCCGGACCCCAGCAACCCCCGCTTCCTGACCACCATCCGCGGGCGCGGCTACCGCTTGGGGCTGGGCAGCGATGGCGCAACCGCACCCGCGGCGCAAACTGCAGGGAGCTAGGGCAGCTATTGTGCATCCTTGCACGATCCAATTTGGGCAGCGTTTCCCTTACGGCTATACTACCCACAAAGCCCATTATCCATTTGGCAAATGCCATCTGGCGCAGACCTCAGGAGGAGTTTCATGGCCGATGCAGCAAGCGTAACGACACCCCCGGCTGGCGACCAATCCAACCAGCAGCCCTATGTGTTCCGCGGCACGCCGCGCAACATGGTCCCCGGCATCGCGCTGCTATTTGCCGGTGTCATGGCCTTTACTATGGGCATGACCGACGTCTTTTTTGCCGAGGCCATTGCCTGGGTCTTTGCCATCTGGGGCGCGCTGCTCATCTATGGCGCGTTGCTCGACGTCTATAACACCTATATCGTGACCGAAGAGGCCTTGTTGATCCAAAACCCGCTGCGTTTCTGGGAAGCCAACAAGACCTGGCATTGGGGCAACATCAACCGGCTGGACATCGTCGTTCAGCGTCC
>CAZYQJ010000049.1:0-13214 GCA_964649925.1 uncultured Litorilinea sp. | reverse complement strand
AGGCGGGCGATAGGAGACCCTCGTCCTCCTCGCTCGCCACGAGCCGCGCGGCGCGCTCTCCCTGATGGACGGAAAGACGATCCGTCTCCTCGGTCACGACTGGATCCCCGGTCGTCGTCCAGCCGGTCGTTCAGCGTCCCGATGCCCGGCCCGACGTCGACGTGACGATGCAAGTCTACTTCACGCCTACCGGCGAGTTGACGCTGGAGCGGGAAGACCGCCAGTATGACCCGAATCTAGCCCAGCTTATCATTGACCGCGCTGTGCTCAAGGCTGCGGGCAAAGACACCCCCCGCAACCTGCACGATCTCCCCAGGCACAAGGCTATTTATACCTGGAACCGCTGATCGCTCCGCCTGTACGGGTCACTGTCGATTACGCTAAAAAACTGCCGCCGGGGATTCCCAACGAACCCCGGCGGTTTTTGTAAATGCTTACAGCCGCTATGGCGCGATGCCTACCCCCGCGGCAGGCACGGCATCATAGCGGCGAATATATTCCTCAGCCTTCTCCACCAGGCTGCGGCTGCCGATGTACAGCGGCACGCGCTGGTGCAGGCTCTCCGGCTCGATATCCAGAATACGCCGCTGCCCGTCCGACGCATACCCGCCCGCCTGTTCGGCCAAAAACGCCAGCGGCGCGGCCTCATAGACCAGGCGCAGCTTGCCGCTCGGCTTGCTGGGGTCCTTGCTGTCAGCAGGGTAATAAAAGATGCCGCCCGCCAGCAGGTTGCGGTGGAAATCCGCTACCAGGCTGCCGATATAGCGCAGCGACAACTCCTTGTGCTGCTCGTTGTCCCCCTGCAAATATTTGGTAAAACGGCGCACCCCCTCCGTCCAATATCGCTCATACCCCTGGTTGACGCTGTAATACTTAGGCTTGGACGGGATGCGGATATTGGGGTGCGACAGCAGGAATTCGCCAATGTTGGGGTCAAGGGTAAAGCCGTGGACCCCCTGCCCGGTCGAGTAGACCATCATCGTGCTGGAGCCGTAAATGATGTAGCCCGCAGCCACCAGGTCGCGCCCCGGCTGCAAACAGTCTTCCAACAGCCCCGGCCCCGATGCCGTCTTGCGCCGGTAGATGGCGAAGATAGTCCCCACGCTGACGTTGTAGTCAATGTTGGAGGAGCCGTCCAGCGGGTCATAGACGAGCACGTAACGCCCGACCGCAAATTGCTCCGGAATGGGGATGGGGTCTTCGATCTCCTCGGAGGCCATCACGGCCAGACGCCCCGTGTGGTCGTTCAGCCGGTAGATGGTGCGTTCGGCGAATTGGTCCAGCTTTTGGACTTCTTCCCCTTGGACGTTCTGTTCGCCGGTGCTGCCCAGGATTTCAGCCAGCCCAGCGCGTGTGGTGTGGCTGGAGATGATCTTGGCGGCGAGGGCCATATCATACAGGATGTTGGTCAGCGTGCCCGTTGCCGCCGGATAACTGCGTTCCTGCTCCAGAATAAAGCGTTCAATCGTGACAATTGTGCCATTGCCTGGCCGGATCGAACCGTTCATACAGATCCCCTCCTCATCATTGAGAATATGGAATTACACGGTGCGCGTCATTGAGCGCCGGCGATGATGAGCCGATCACTGCCACCCGGAAATAACCGGCTGCAAACGTAACGTTGCGCTATGATACTCTAAATTGCATGCCGCTGCCACACGAAGATCAGGCGAGTTTTGGTCGATCAGGGGGTGCAGATGAAATGCCCAAAGGGGTCTCGCGCATGTCGCCACTGTCAGACAGACACCCAGCCTGCAACTTCCCATGAAATCATGCACGATCTTGCAGAGCAGGTGCGTGGTCTACCCTACCAATCCCTCATATATTTGGTTCAGCGCGCCAGGATCACCTGGCGGCTACCGCTGTCGTATCCTCGCCGTAGAGACGGGTATAGTGGTACAGGTTGCCCAGGATCGCCTGAACATAGACGCGCGGCTCAGAGTAGTCGATCATTTCTACAAAGATCGTGTCATCCGTCCCGATCTGCTCGCGCCAGATTTCCGACTGACCCGGCCCTGCGTTGTACCCGACCAGTGCCGAGACCATGTTGCCGTCCAGATAATCGCGCACCCAGTCCAGGTAATAGGCCCCAAACTTGACATTGATATAGGGCCGGTAGATCAGGGCGTTGGAGTAGGTGGGGTATCCGAGCTGTTGGGCGACCCACTGGCCGGTATCAGGGATGATCTGCGCCAGCCCCTGTGCGTCCGCCACCGAGCGCGCCCCCTCTTCAAACAGGCTTTCCTGGCGGATCAAGCTGAACATCACCAGCGGGTCAACGCCATGCGCGGCAGCTTCCTCGGTGATCAGGTCGGCAAAGCGCTGTGGGTAGGCGCGCTGCTGCAGAAACAGCGGTGCGTTTTCCACCAGCCCTGCCGGGCTAAGCGCCAACAGCCGCGCCATAGCCACCAGGCTCAACCGGTAGGCATCCAGCCGTTCAAACTCTAGACTGAGCGCATAGAGCGTAGCCGGATCGTCTTGATGGCGCGTGTAGATGCGCTCCAGCGCGACCAGCGCATCCCCGCGCTCGTCCAGGTCAAGCAGCACACGCCCGGCCGCCAAATCAGGGTCAGCGGCCACTGCTTGAGGCAGATGCGCCAGGGTGGCAGGGTCTACTTGCAGCCAGTCGGCCAGCCACTGTTCGGCAAAGGCCTGGCTGCCGTCGTCATCGGCCAGCCGGGTGGGCGGCCCGGCCACCGCATCCACCTGGCGCAGCATCTCGCCCTGCATCGTGCCTATCTGCGCCAACGCCTGCGCAGCCAGGACGCCGTAATAAATATCCGGGGCGCGATCCACCAGCGCACGCCAGGTCGCCTGCGCTTCTTCACCGTCGCCATTGGCCTGGAGCGCCCGTCCGCGCCAATAGGCCACTGCATCCCAACGATAGTCGGGGTAGTTGTTCTGGAGACGGGTGAAGGCATCGACGCTTTCCACATACAACTCATTGACAAACGCGCCAAAGCCTACGGTATAGAGGGCTTGGGGAGCGCGCTGGCTGTTCGGGAAGGTATCGGCCAGGGCGAGCAGATCGACCGCGCCCTCGACGTTGTTCCCCTCATTCAGCGACAACTGGGCGCTGCGCCACAGGGCTTCCGAGGCCAGCGGGTCGTTTGGGTAATCGCGCGCAAAGGTGCGGTAGAGGCGTTTTGCGCCCACAGAATCGCCCAGCGCAGCCTGTGCCCGCGCCTTGTCCAGCCAGACCGCGCCAAAGCAGTCACAGTCAGGGTAGTCGGCGATCACGCGGTCGAACTGATCCACCGCGGCGGCATAGTTGCCCACACCCATATAGGCCAGCCCCAGCCCATGCACCGCATTCCCGGCGCGCGCGTCGTCGGCAGGCACGCTCTCCAGATAGGCGGCAAAGGCGTTGATGGCAGGCAGATACGCATCCGCGGCCACGTCGATTACCCCGCGCTGGTAGAGGTCAAAGTCTACCTGCCGCTCCACCAGTTCGACCAGTGCCAGATAGGCCCAGTTGCTGGTCGCGGCTTCCTCGGTGGCGGCGCGCCAGCGCTCGATGGCCCCTGTCTCATCACCGGCCAGGGCCAGCAGTTCCCCTGCCTGATATTGGATCTGGGCGCGGTAGGTGGGGTTTTGAGCCAATGCCAGGATCTCGTCATAGGCGGCCACGGCATCGCTCAAACGCCCCAACGTGCTGTAGGTCTGGGCCAGGGCTTCGAGCAAGGTCGCCTTATGCGACGGTTCGACGGCTGCATCTACCGCGGCCCGATATGCCACTGCGGCCCCGGCCGAATTGCCCAATGCCAACTGCGTCTGTGCGATGCGCGGCTGGACAGCCGCGGCCAGGTCAGGGTAGGCGTCGAGAAAGCGCGTGTAGGCGGTCAGACTGTCTGCATAGTTGCCCAGACCTGCCAGTGCCACAGCCCGCAAGTAGTGCGACTTCGACGCTAACTCCTGATCATGTTCGGCGTTGAGCGCGGCGGTGCTGTCGGCGGCGACCGCAAACTCTGCTTCCAGCACGTCCAACTCGGCCAATGCCTGCCCATATTCTCCGTCGGCCAGGTAGCTCTTGACGAGTTGAAAACGGGCTTGAAGCTGGACTGAACGATCTACCTCCTCGCGGTCGAGCAGCGCGGCCAGCCGGTCGCGCGCGGCGACGGTATCACCCAACCGGTGCAGTTCCTGGCTCTGCGCTAACTGTTCTGCCGGAAGCTGGGTCGCAGTCGGGGTAGGGGTTGGGGCCGGTGTGTCAGTAGGGCCGGATGCCACGGTTTCCTGGGCGGCCCCATTTTGGGGCGCATCTGCTGCACCGGGTGTTTGGGAGACCGCTACTTCGGACAGATCGCCCGGTGCTGGCGTGGGTTGATCGGTAAAGAACTGGGGCCAGGTGATGATTACGGTTACGATCAGCACGGTGCCGCCAGCCAGCACCAGCAGCCAGGGCCAGTACAGTCGGAAAAACGATCGTAGTAGATTCAACGGCTTCATAATCCAATCAACTGTGCGCCGCCTCACGTCATCGCCCGCATGTTTGGCGAATCGCCGTCGAGACGGTATCATACGCAAACCAGCCCTCACACCTCGATCTCAGTGAGGCGCACGGCAAGGGCCGCGGCCACAAGCGATGGCCTTCTCTGTGTATGACGTTCACTAGTATACTTGCGTTCCGAAAGAATGGCAGAATCTTGATGCCGGGGCAGTCATGGTAGCCATCCAATCTGATATCCAGACGAAATATGAACTCGTCGTGGGCATGGAAGTGCATGCCCAGTTGTTGACGCAGTCCAAGATGTTTTGCCGCTGCGCCACCGACTACGCAGGCGCGCCGCCCAACACGCGCGTTTGCCCTGTCTGCCTGGGGATGCCGGGGACACTGCCTGTCATCAACCGGGCGGCGGTGGAAGCCACCATCAAGACCGGGCTGGCGCTCAACTGCACCATTGCCGAGACCGCGGTCTTTGCGCGCAAGAACTATACCTACCCAGACCTGCCCAAAGGCTATCAGATCAGCCAGTTTGAACTGCCGCTCTGCATCGACGGCTATCTGGATGTCGATGTGGCCGACGGCAGCCGTACACGCATCCGCATCCGCCGCGCCCATCTGGAGGAAGATACGGGCCGATCGGTGCATGCAGGGCTGTTCTCGCTGGTAGACCTCAACCGCGCGGGGGTGCCGCTGCTGGAGATCGTCACCGAGGCGGATATCCACAGCGCCGACGAAGCCTATGCCTTCCTCACCAGCCTGCGCACCATCCTGCGCTATCTGGGGGTCAACAGCGGCGATATGGAAAAGGGTGCGCTGCGCTGTGAACCGAATATCAGCGTCCGCACGTTGGAACAAAAGGCGCGCGGTGAATATGGTACCAAAGTGGAAGTTAAAAATCTCAACAGCTTCCGTTCGGTTCGCAGTGCAATCGCCTACGAAATGCAGCGCCAGATCGATATCCTGGAGCGCGGCGGTACGGTCGAGCAGGTCAACATGGGGTGGGACGAAGACCGCCAATGCACTGTCTTGCAGCGCAGCAAGGAGAGTTCGGAGGACTATCGCTACTTCCCCGAACCGGATTTGCCGCCGCTGGTGGTGAGCCGCGCATGGGTGGAGGAGATCCGCGCCATGCTGCCCGAACTGCCCGCGGCCAAACAGGCGCGCTATCAAGAACAGTGGGGGTTGCGCCCTGTCGAAGCGGCCACACTCACCAGTGAAGCCCTGGTCGCCCAGTTCTTCGAAGAGACCGTCGCCGCCTATGGCGAGGCAGAGGGCCAGCCGCAGCGTGTTGCCAACTGGATCACCGGTGAGTTGTTCCGGCTGGTCTATGCGGGGGGCGAAGGGCAGGATTTGCGCCAGATCGCCAACATTCGCGTACAGCCCGCACAGCTAGCCAGCCTGCTCAGGTTGGTGGACGACAAGGTGATCAACCCCAACACGGGGAAGCGCGTGCTAGAGTCGATGGTCGCCACCGGCGATGACCCGCAGGCGATTGTCGAGCGCGAAGGGCTGGCGATGGTGAGCGACACCTCGGTGATCGACGATGCCATCCAGACCATCCTGGCCGAAAACCCTGCCGAGCTAGAACGCTATCGCGGCGGCGAAACCAAACTCTTTGGCTTCTTCATGGGCCAGGTGATGCGCGCCACCAAGGGCAAGGCCGACCCCAACGCCGCCCGCCAACGGCTGCAGGAGTTGTTGGATAGTTGACACTTCGAGACGCTGGCGTTTAGCAGGTCAGGCTGCGAGCCTCACATAGCTGGTATAGCATCGATGTCGGGCAACGTGCCCGGCCTACTGTCCTCCGCGCGTCTTTGGGTCAGGTGCACAGCCTGCCAAATTCCATTCACTGCATCAGTACGATTTTCCCTAGGAGATGCGAGCGATGGCAGGTGACGAGTTTCCCCTCTTTGGTGACTACAGCGTCCGCCACCTGAGCGATGACGAGTTTGACCCGCTCTTCCAGAAGCACCGCGACACGGTCTTTGAAGACACCTTTGGCTATCACCCGCTCGATGCGATCCCCGCTGAAGAAGCGGCGGCCCTGGGGCCGCTGCGCGAGCGGCTGGGCACCCCTTATACGCTCAACCTGGGCATCTACCATCAGGGGGAATTCGTCGGCTGGAGCTTTGGCCGCCAGGACGGTGTGGACCGCTATCACATGATCAACACGGGCCTCTTTGTGCCGCACCGCGGCAAGGGCGTCTATACGCACCTGCTCCCCTATATCCTGGAAACCGTGCGCCAGGCAGGCTTCCAGATCGTCTACAGCCGCCATGTAGCCACCAACAACCGGGTCATCATCCCCAAACTGAGGGCCGGATTTGTGATCACCGGGTTGGAGCTAAACGATATGTTCGGGCTGTTGGTGCGCCTGAGCTACTACTTCAACCCGCTGCGCCGCAAGTCGGTAGAGTTTCGCGCCGGTCAAGCCCGCCCAGATGATGACCTGCGCCGCCTCTTTGACCTGTAACCCCGCTTCTGCGTCCGTAACAATCCATCTCATCAAAAACGCACAAACGATCACAGCGGAATTTTGTGCAGCTTGCACAATGCTTCGCCGCGCCGCGATCATTACAATGTGTACCATGCACCCGTGTGTGCAGCCACTTTGTACACACGGATGACCACGCTCCCAACCATTTCAAGAGGCAAAAGACAATGGAATCCACCATCAATTCTGGAGACACCGCTTGGGTGTTGATCGCCACGGCATTGGTGACGATGATGACACCGGCGCTCGCCTTCTTCTATGGCGGCATGGTGCGCCGGAAGAACATCCTCTCCACGCTCAACCTCAGCTTTATCACTATGGGACTGATCAGCATCCAGTGGGTGTTGTTCGGGTATACGCTGGCCTTTGGGCCGAGCCTGGGCGGCATCATCGGCGGGCTGGACTTCTTGGGCCTGAATGGGATTGGCCAAGAACCCAACCCTGATTATGCTGCCACCATCCCGGCGTTGGCCTTTATGGCCTTTCAAGGGACATTCGCCATCATCACCCCGGCGCTGATCACCGGCTCCTTTGTCGAACGGGTCAGCTTTAAGGTCTATCTGGTCTTTGCGCTGATCTGGGCGACGCTGGTCTATGACCCGCTGGCGCATATGGTCTGGGGGGTGGGCGGCAGGCTGCGTGAACTCGGCGCATTGGACTTTGCAGGCGGAACCGTGGTGCATATTGCCGCCGGTTTCTCGGCCCTGGCCTTTGCGCTGGCGATCCGCCCGCGGCGCGGCTACGGCGCATTCCCCATCGAGCCGCACAACATCCCTTATACCGTGCTGGGTGCGGGGCTGCTGTGGGTCGGTTGGTTTGGCTTCAACGGCGGTAGCGCGCTGGCGGCGGATGGGCTGGCAGTAGCGGCGCTCGTCAACACCAATGCCGCGGCTGCGGCTGCCGCCACGGTCTGGATGCTGCTGGCCTGGCGCGACAACAAACCCAGTGTGCTAGGCATTGTGACCGGCGCGGTGGTCGGTCTCGTCGCCATCACTCCTGCTGCGGGCTTTGTAACGCCGCTGGCCGCGCTGCTGATCGGTGCAGTTGCCGCCCCCATCAGCTACTACTGCATTCAATATCTGCATAGCCGCCGCCTGGACGAATCGCTGGATGTCTGGGCCTGTCACGGCATGGCCGGGGCATGGGGTGCGCTGGCAACCGGCCTCTTTGCCACCACCAGCGTCAACGAGTTTGGGGCCAACGGGCTGTTCTATGGCAACCCCAACCAGTTTGTACTCCAGTTGATCGCCACTGTCGCTGCCGCCATCTTTGCCTTCGTCGCCACCTATATCATCGCCAAAGTGCTGGACGCGCTCTTTGGGCTGAGCGTTTCGCCCCAGGCGGAAGAGGTGGGTCTCGACATCAGCGAACACGGCGAGCGCGCCTACGCCTAAATGGACATTTTCAAGCATAGGGAGCCACGATGACCACTAAGATTGAAGCGATCATTCGCGAGGAGAAGCTCAACGAAGTTAAGCAGGCGTTGCACGAACTAGGCATCGTCGGCATGAACGTCTTTGAGGTGCGCGGTCACGGACGCCAGGGCGGCATCCGGCTGGCAGGCCGCAGCGGCGTCTATCATGCGGATATGCTGCCCAAGATTCAACTCAACATTGTGTTGAGCGACCACAATGTCGAAAAGACCGTCGAGACGATCTGTGCCGCCGCGCGCACCGGCGAAACCGGCGACGGGCTGATCTTTGTCTACCCCATCCAGGACGTGATCCGCATCCGCACCGGCGAACGCGGGCGCGAAGCACTGACCTACAAGGGCGACATCGACGACCGCGCCGGAGCGGGCCGCGTCCCCACCAACGGCGCAAAGGTTCCCGCCTAAATCATAGTGCGGATTTCCGGTGCCGCATGTGGCGCCCATGTCAGGCTGCAAGTCTAACCTACGATTTTCAGTGATCTTACGGGTCAAACTTGCAACCTGACATGCGTGTCGCCGCGGCGGTTTCCACGCCTCTACACGTCCAAATCCAGACCCCTGTTTGCGCCGCACCCTCACCCATGCGATACTGACAACCGCGCGGCCATCCCCCGCGCCAACCAACACAGCGCTATCGAATGGACACACCATGCCCACCTCGCAGCCCCTGATAAGCCTCATCCTCAAAGCCATCGCGCTGGCGATGGCCGTGGTCGTCATCGTGCTAAACAGCCTGGGCGCCGCCAACGCTGAGACCTCTGTCCTGCTGCTGGCGATAGGTCTGTTTGCCCTGGCTCTGCAGACGCTGCGCGGCGCGTAACAACTCGCCGCGCCAACAGCCCAACAAGCCCCTCAGAACTCGCACCGTGCATACTGGCAACGGCGCTTACGCCGCCGCGGGATGGGCCTTGCGGCGTGCGATTGGCTGCCAGGAGCGAGTATGCCCCCCAAAACGATCCTCATCATCGGCGGCGGCATCGCTGGACTGGCCGCCGGTTGTTATGCCCAGATCAACGGCTACCAAAGCCACATCTTTGAACGCCACGACCTGCCCGGCGGGCTGTGTACCGCCTGGGAACGCAAGGGCTACATCTTCGACGGCTGCATTCATTACCTCTTTGGTTCCGGCCCCGGCCAGCCCTATTACTCGCTGTGGGAGGAGTTGGGCGCTGTGCAAGACCGGCCCTTCCTCCACCACGACGAGTTTATGCGCGCCGTAGACCCCGATGGCCGCACGGTCATTGCCTACGCTGACCCTGCCCGGCTGGAGGATCACCTGATGTGCCTCGCGCCCGAGGACGCGCCGCACATCCGCACCCTGACACAAGGCGTGCGCGACTTCCTCACCTTTGATCTGTCGGCCATGCAGAGCAAACCGCGCCGCCTGATGGGACCCGCCGAGGGGATGCAACTTGCCAGGCGTATGATGCCCTTTGTGGGGCCGCTGGTGCGCTGGGGGCTGCTCGACGCCGCCACCTTCGCCAAACGCTTTCGCAGCCCGCTGCTGCGCGCTGCCCTCCCCCATCTGCTCGGCTGGCCGGAGATCCCCATGATGGCCGCGCTCTCGGTGCTGGCCTACATGCACACCGGCAACGCGGGCTTCCCCGCGGGCGGGTCGCTGGCCTTTGCGCGCGCCATCGAACAGCGTTACCTTGCACTGGGCGGGCAGATCCACTACAAAGCCCAGGTAGAGCGCATCCTGGTGGAGAATGACCGCGCCGTGGGGGTGCGTCTCTATGACAACCAGGAGATGCGCGGTGACTATGTGATCTCCGCCGCCGACAGCCGCGCCACTATCTTTGATATGCTGGATGGGCAGTACATCAACCGCGCCATCCGCCGCCAATACGATGGGCGGCTGCCCATCTACACACAGATACAACTCTCGCTCGGCGTCAACCGCGACCTGCACGGCGATCCGCATTGGGTCACCTACCTGCTAGACCAGCCAATCCAGGTGGCCGGAGAGCCGCGCCATACCGTCGGCGTCAAGAATTACTGTTTTGACCCCAGCCTCGCGCCGCCAAGTAAATCGGTGATCGAGGTGATGATGCGATCCGATTACGGCTACTGGGCGCAGCTCTATGGCCGCCGCGCCTATGACATCGAGCAGTTGCAGGAAGCCGAGCCGATCCTGGCGTTCCTGGATCAGCATTATCCAGGGCTGTGCAGCCAGATCGAGGTCAAGGACGTGGCGACCCCGCTCAGCTATGAGCGGTACACCGGCAACTGGCAAGGGGCCAACACCGGCTGGCTGCTCACCAACGGCACGATGCGGATGATGATCATGGGGATGCGCAAAACGCTGCCACGGCTGCAGAATTTCTATTTCGCCGGGCAGTGGGTGGAGCCGGGCGGGATGCTGCCGCCTGCCGCCATGTCAGGGCGCAACGCCATCCAACTCATCTGCGCCGCCGATGGCCGGTCGTTCACTCCATCTATGCCCTGAGATTTTTACTGCAAAGGACGCAATACCCAGAAGGCGAGAAAGAAGGCACCAGGGTACCTTACGTGTACAGCATGAGCCTCTACGATGAAAGCCAGTGGACGCAACGCCCGCCAGACACCTTTTTTGAATGGCTGATCCCACACATAGTCCGGCTTCCCTGGTGGGTCAATACAGGGTTGTTCCTCGGCCTGTCTGGCCTGCCCTTTGCGCTGGCCTATTGGGGGCATCCAGAAGACTGGCAGGAGGCGCAGCGCTATTGGCGTGCGCTCCTGCTTCCCACGGCAATCACAGGCTATATTTTCGCCGCCATGCCGTGGATCTGGCGCGCAGAGCAGCAGGTAATCACGCAGTTGCGCCCGTTAGCGCCGCTGGATACGGCAAGCTACCAGTCACTTGTGCACCGTGCCGGGCGGCGCACGGCTTGGGCGGCCTGGGGAGCCTTCGCGCTTGGCGTCATCGGCGGAATCAATTTGCTCGGCGCGCAATCGGCAGTAGTGGACGGGCTGATCCGCTTATCGCCGATGTGGATCTATGTCTGGCTGGCCTATTTGTTCATCTTCGGCATGACCCTGTGGTCGATCTATAACGTCATGCAGAGCGCGCGGCTGACTGCGACTGTGCAGCGCTACATTGTGGATGTGGATCTATTTGACCTGACGCCGTTTGAGGCAGTGGGCCGACAAGGGCTGGTAGGGTCGCTGACGCTGATCGGCGGTACGACGTTGAGCGTCATACTGAACTATGAGCGCGAGTATCTACACCAATTCCTTCACTGGCAGAATCTGGCGCTCTACCTGGTGCTCGGTATCGCCACGGTGTCGGTCTTCTTCCTGATCATGTGGCCAACGCACCGCACCCTGGCGCGCGTCAAAGCCCAAAAGCTGCTTTTGGTGCAGCAGACGGGCGGGCGGCTGTTTCGCCAGTGGGAAGCGCTAGCCACGCGTGGGGCCGAAACCCAGGCGCTATCGAGTGAGCTTCAGGCACTCTTGGCCCTGGAGCAGCGCTTGAGACTAGCGCCGACCTGGCCGTACACCGTCGAGATGCTGCGCACGCTGCTGCTCTCCGCGTTGACCCCTCTCTTAGTGGCCGCCTCGCGTCTCGTCACTATCCGGCTGACAGGCGGCTAGTCCTCTCTCCGATCCTTACCCCGCCAGCACCGCCTCGATCGCGTCCAGTTCTTCCTGATCAAAACCCAGTTTGGCGAGCGCGGCCACGTTTTCCTCGATCTGTGCGACGCGGCTCGCGCCGATCAGCGCAGACGTCATCACGGGATGGCGCAGCACCCAGACCGTCGCCATCTGCGCCAGGGTTTGGCCGCGGCCCTGGGCAATTTCGTTTAACCTGCGGATCTGGCTCAACCGCGCTTCGGTCAATGTCTCGGCGCGCAGCGCGCCATGCGCCTTGGCCGCGCGCGAATCGGCTGGAATCCCCTGCAGATAGCGGCTGGTCAACTGCCCCTGTGCCAGTGGCGAAAACGCAATACAGCCGATCCCTTCCTCCGCCAGCGTGTCCAGCAGTTCATCTTCCACCCAACGGTTGAACATGCTGTAGGAAGGCTGGTGGATCAGACAGGGAGTGCCCAGGTCGCGCAAGATGGCCGCAGCCTGGCGCGTCTGTTCCGGCTGGTAATTTGAGATGCCCACATAGAGCGCCCTGCCGGACCGCACCGCGTAGTCCAACGCCATCATGGTCTCTTCCAGCGGCGTGTCGGGGTCTGGACGGTGGCTGTAGAAGATGTCCACATAGTCCAGCCCCATGCGCTTGAGGCTTTGGTCGAGGCTGGCGATCAGGTATTTGCGCGACCCCCATTCGCCGTAAGGTCCCGGCCACATGCGGTAGCCCGCCTTGCTGGAGATGATCAGTTCATCGCGATGGGCCGCCAGGTCATCGCGCAGGATACGGCCAAAGGTTTCTTCGGCGGAACCGGGCGGCGGGCCATAGTTGTTGGCAAGGTCAAAATGGGTGATGCCCAGGTCGAAGGCGCGCAGCACCATGGCGCGCGAGTTCTCATGGACATCCACCCCCCCAAAGTTGTGCCACAGCCCCAGCGAGAGCGCAGGCAGCATCAGCCCGCTGCGCCCGGTGCGGCGGTAGTTCATGGTGTCGTAGCGTTCAGGGTTCGGACGATATTGCATGATCTTCTATTCCCTACTCCCATCTACACAATTGTTCCACATACGCGGCGGACCCATCTCGCAGCCAGCCGTCTAGCTGCGAGACCTCCTTAAGTTGCTGGCCGCGCGGTCGTGAGACAAGCACAAACTGGCTCTCCAATTCGGGCAGCGCGGTCATGTCACCCCACAGCTTTTCAAACTGCGCCACGGGGTAGATATCCTCCTGGCCCTTGCCCCAGCGCTTCTTAACATCCTTGAGCGTGATATAGGTGGGCATG
>CAZYQJ010000048.1:0-15698 GCA_964649925.1 uncultured Litorilinea sp. | reverse complement strand
CCCGCCTGCGGATCTGCCCGAAGCCCTGGCGCACGCCGAACCGTATGCGAGCAGCAGCGCCGATGAACTGGGCGACTCGCTCAACGACTACGAAGCCATCACGAACTACAACAACTTCTACGAGTTCACCACCGACAAAGAAGGTGTCGCCCGGCTCTCGCAGGACTTTGTGACTCGTCCCTGGGAGGTGACCGTCGGCGGGCTGGTCAATAACCCCAAGACCTATGACCTGGATGACCTGATCAAGAACTTTACGCAGGAAGAACGCATCTACCGGCTGCGCTGTGTGGAGGCGTGGTCGATGGTGATCCCTTGGGTCGGCTTCCCCATCGCCGAGCTACTCAAGGAGGTTGAGCCGAAATCCGAAGCCAAGTATGTTAAGTTCACCACGGTCATGCGCCCCGAACAGATGGAGGGGCAGAACAGCCGCCTGCTCGATTGGCCCTACGTCGAAGGGTTGACCGTGGAAGAAGCCATGAACCCGCTGGCGATCTTTGCCACGGGTATGTACGGCAAACCGTTGACCCCCTCCAACGGCGCGCCCTTCCGGCTGGTCGTCCCCTGGAAATATGGCTTCAAGAGCATCAAGAGCATCGTCAAGATCGAGCTGGTGGAAGAGATGCCCATCTCCACCTGGATGAAGGCTGCGCCCCACGAGTACGGCTTTTACGCCAACGTCAACCCTGAAGTCAACCACCCGCGCTGGTCACAGGCAAGCGAACGGCGCATTGGCGAACTGGGGCGGCGCGATACCCTGATGTTCAACGGCTACGCCGAAGAGGTTGCCTATCTCTATGATGGGCTGGACCTGGTGATCAACTACTGATGGCCGCGCGGCAAAGCCTCCTGCGCCGCCATTGGCTGTGGATCACGGCCAACCTGGTGGCGATCCTCCCCCTGGTCTGGCTGGCGTGGGACACCTGGCAAGGCAATCTGACGGTCAACCCCATCGACGATTTCACCGACCGCACCGGCAGCGGCGCGATCAGGCTGCTGCTGGCCTCGTTGGCAGTCACGCCGGTGCAGACGGTCACCGGCTGGCGCAAGGTGGGAGTAATCCGCAAGTCGCTGGGGCTGTGGGCCTTTACCTATGCCGTGCTGCACTTCCTGGTCTTTGTGGGGCTGGACTACGGCTTCAACCTGCGCTACATCCTGCAGGATGGCCTGCCCACCAAGCCCTATATCGTGGTGGGGTTCTCGGCCCTGCTGATCCTGTTGCCGCTGGCGCTGACCTCCACGCGTGGAGCCATGAAGCGGCTGGGGCGCAACTGGAAACGGCTGCACCGCTGGGTCTACGTGGCGGGCGTGCTGGTCGTGATCCACTACATCTGGGTCGCCAAACTGGCGGCAGGCGAACCGACGCTCTATGCGGTGATCCTGGCCGTGCTGCTGGCGGCGCGCATCCCCTGGGTACGCAGCCGGTTGAGCAGCCTGCGCCGCAAGAAGACCGCGACCCCATCCGGCCCGCCGCGGCGCAAGCCCAAGTTGATGCCGGAGGCGGAGTAAGTTCGCTGTAAGTACGCCCACCTCAGAGCAAAACCAGAGGGGCTCTGGATGACGTTCATGGTTCGTGTCATCCAGAACCCCTCACTGTTCATGCTTGTTAGTGCAGAGACAAGCCGAACACCTGCTGGCGCGTCTAGTCAGGCCCCATGGCCTGTCCTGTAAGCGTCGCAGGGACGGGTGTCTCCGCATCCACGCCCGCGGTCCACCATTTCCAGTAGGCGATCAGCACGATCAGCGCAGCCACCCCCCAAGTCAGCACCCGCAGCCAAGACAACTGCGCCGAATAGACGCCGGTGAACATCGGCGAGAAAAACTCGCCGGATGCGGCGTTGTTCATGGCATGGATGATCATCACCAGCAAGACGCTCTTGCCGGTTTGGTGATAGAGCCAGTTGAAGACCACGACCGCGCCGATCATGTTGAAGACATCCGCCCATTCGATCGTTCGGGTCAGAAAGAGGGGCAAGTGCCACACGACAATCATCGCCCACAGCGGCCACAGCGCCCAGAGCCGGGATCGACCTCTCTCCAGCCGGTTCTGGGCATACCCTCGCCAGCCGGGTTCCTCCCACGCGCCGCCAATGCCCGGCACAAACAGCATGAGAAGAAACGCTGGAAGGATACCAGGCCACTGGCCCCACTGCTCTGCGCTGGGGGCAGGCGCGCCAAAGCGTACGTTGAGGTAAGCGGCCATCCCAGCCAGCAGCACCGGCAGCCCCAGGGCCACTACATACCATTGCACCCCGACCCGCCAGCGCACCATCTGGCGGAGCAACGCGTTGACCGCAGCCAGTCCGCCCGTTATGCCCAACACCACCAACGCCGCCAGAAAGGGCCCAAAGCCGATAAGCCCCACCGTAATGCCTCGGTTATAGGCCAGATAGGGCCACCAGGAAAACAGATAAGCCAAGATCACAAAGGTCACCAGCGGGTAGCGCTTCACGAAACCAGTCAGCGTAGACCCCATTGAATTCACCTCCTTGGTTGATGCAGCCAAGAGCCAGGTCGCGACGGTACAGGAGCGATCGGCAGGGGTGTACCATCCTCTGCGCCAGGATGCTCGGATCGATCCCAGGGTTCCAAGCGCGCTTGCCAGCATCTTTTGGCAAGTGCGCTCAAGGGGGTGGAAGCTGGTTCAAGGAGGTAATTGCGGCAAGCGCTGTCGCAATATCAACAGGGGGATCAAGCGCGGTGTCCGGCAGGGGTGTAAGGAACGGAACACGCCGCCAGGACAAGCGACTCAGTATACATGAAGCAAGGTCGGGGCCGCAACCCCCATACCCAATATTCGCTCAGGCATGCAGCGAGCCGCAAGCCCCACATCTGCATTGACAACCACTCGCGGCTGGGGTATAGTGGTTCTACCGTAGTACCAATTTGCCGTGACCTGTTTCCCCGCCTATTGCCAGACCCAAGCAGTTGTATCATAACCCTGGATGATCCGATATCCGTTGTTTCTCACCACACTGTTTCACCCCACTAGGAAGGGTTCACCCGCATGAAGACCTATCGAGCTGCGGTCATCGGCTGTAGCCGTATGGGTGGGTTCATCGACAACGAAGTTGTCGGCGCGCGCAAACATGTCCCCCCCTATTCCCACGGGGCAGGCTTTTTTGCCTGTGACCGCACCGACCTCGTTGCCTGCGCCGACCCGCGCACCGACGTGATGGAGAAGTTTGGCGAACGCTATAACGTCCCCAAAGAACGCCAATACACCGACTACCGCGAGATGATCGCGCGCGAAAATCTGGACATCGTGAGCATCGCCACCCAACCCGAACCGCGCGCCGAGATCATCATCCACGCCGCCAACCACGGCATCAAGGCCATCTACGCTGAAAAGGCGTTGTGCGCCTCGATGTCTGAAGCACAGGCCATTGTCGAAGCCCTCCAGCGCAACGGCACGATCCTCAACATGGGCACAAACCGCCGCTGGTCTGTCCTCTACGATCGCATGAAGGCTGAGTTGGACAGCGGCGAACTCGGCGCGCTCAAGCAGTTGGTTATCTACATGACCGGCACGCTCTTCAACACCGGCAGCCACATCTTCGACCTGTTGATGCGCCTCAACGACGATATGCCCGTGGAGTGGGTGCAGGGGACGCTGTCCAGGGGTAGTGACAGTCTGGACGGTGACCTGCTCGGCGAAGACCCGATGGGCGAAGGCACGATCCGCTTTGCCAATGGCGTCACCGCCTATGCGCTCAACACCGGGCGCGGGCTGGAAGTCGACGCGATCTGCGAACAAGGCGTGATCAGCGCGCTCAACGACGGGCAAGAGTTCTTGCTGCGCAAACGGGTGGTGGTGGACGACCGCGGGCGCACCGCGCTGGAGATCGTCCCCTTCCCCGATGTGGAGCCTGCCAGTTCCACCCTGGCGCTGATCGAGGATTTGGTGCACGCGCTCGACACAGGTGAAGCCCCGCGCGGCGGCAACGCCGGTCAAATTGCCTACGCCAACACCGAGATCATCTTTGCCTTTATCGAATCGCACCGTCGCGGCGGGGCACGCGTTTCGCTGCCCATCGAAAGCAGCGTGCGGCTGGCGCGCAACACACAACCCCATCAACCGCGCTATACCGCCTGATCACCGTCCTATCATCACACGCTGGAACATCACGTAAAGGAGTCTTCCTGTGACCGATAGAGTGTACCGTGTGGCTATCATCGGTCTGGGCCGCATGGGCAGCACCATCGACGACGAACTGCCTGCCGGGTCGCCCGCCTATTCGGTGGCCGCAGCCTGCGCCGCCAGCCCGCGGCTCTCCGTCACCGCCGGGGCCGATATTGACGCGGACAAGCGCGCAGCCTTTGAAACCCGCTGGGGCGTGACCGCCCTGTATGACGACTACCGCACTATGATCCGGCAGGAACAGCCCGACCTGGTGGCGATCTGCACCAAAGGCCCGCTGCACGCCGAGATGGCTGTAGCCGTGGCCGAAGAAAATGTGCCCATGATCTTCTGTGAAAAGGCCATCGCCTGCTCCATGCGCGAGGCCGATGCTGTGTTGGAAGCGGTGGGCAGCCGCAAGATCCCCTTCAACACGGGGGTGTTGCGCCGCTTCAACCGCACCTATCATCAGGCGCGCGACCTGGTCGCCGCGGGCGAGATTGGCGAGGTCAAGACGGTTGTCCACTTTGCCCCCACCAACCTGCTCCACGGCCATATCCATTCGCTCGACACGGTCAGCTTTCTGCTGGGCGACCCGCAGGTAGAAAGCGTGTGGGGTGAGTTGTTCCCGCGCGATCTGCCTATCGAGAACAACCGGCTGGACAAAGACCCCAACGGCATCTATCAAGTGCGCTTTGCCAATGGCGTGGAAGCGGCCAGCGTGCCGGGCGGCGCATGGGAATTCGAGGTGCTGGGCACAAGCGGCAGCGTGCGCGTGCTCAGCAATGGCAAAGAGGTGGTGATGCGCAAAGCGCCCGCCGAACGTCGCGGCAGTTGGGAGACTGTGCCCGTGCCTGCCATCCCGGCGCACAGCGCCACCCAGTTCTGCCTGGAAGACCTGGTGGATGCCTACGAAGCGGGACGCCCCAGCCTGGGCAACGTCGAATTGACCCACCACCTGACCGAAGCCTGCATCGCCGTCGCCGAAAGCCATCGCCAGGGCCGCCGCATCACGCTGCCGCTGGAAAACCGCGACCTGTATATCTATCATGTGTAATTTCGCAACAGGTGACCAGGAAGGAGTTCTGCGCCAATGAAGCTAGCAACCTACCGCTATGCCGCGGCCAGCGATACGGCTGACCGGGTGGGGATCGTGGTGGGCGAACAGGTCTATGACCTGGCAGCCTGTCTTGCCGCCCAGGGGTCAGACACGGCTTGGGCGAGCAGCACCCTGGCGTTTCTGGCGGGCGGCGATGCGGCAATCGAGGCTGCGCGCGCGGCCATCGATCAGGCCGATGCCAGCCTGGCCCACCCGCTCAACGCCGTGAAGCTGTGCGCGCCGCTGCCTTGCCCCGGCAAACTCCTCTGTCTGGCAGGCAACTATGCCGAACACATTCAGGAAGGCGGCGGGTCGTTTGTGGGCAAGGAGAAGATGATCCCGCGCTTCTTTAGCAAGCCCTGTACCAGCGTCATCGCCACCGGCGACGCCATCCGCATCCCGCCATCCACCGCTTTCGCCGATTGGGAACTGGAACTGGCCGTAGTGATCGGCAAAAGCGGCCGCGACCTCACGCCGGAACAGGCCGCTAATCACATTGCAGGCTATACCATTTTCAATGACATCTCGGCGCGCGAGTTGACCTTCCGCCAGGATCTGCCCCAGCAGGAAGGCGACTATTACTTTGACTGGCTGGTAGGCAAGTGGCTGGACACCTTTGGCCCGATGGGGCCGTGGATCACGCTCAAGGACGAAGTGCCTCATCCCGACCGGCTGGCGATGAAGCTCTGGCATAACGGCACGCTCCAGCAAGACGCCAACACTGGGCAGATGATCTTTTCCCCGGCGGAAGCCATCGCCTTTATCTCGCAGTTCGTCACGCTCCATCCCGGCGACCTGATCAGCACGGGCACACCGGCGGGCGTGGGGCATGCCAAAAAGGTACGGCTCACCCCTGGCGACACCATCCGCGGCGAGATCGAGGGGCTAGGCGTGCTGGAGAACCCGGTCGAAGCCTGGTAGGCCGGTCTATGGCGATCTTCGATGCACCTATTGACACAGCCAACGCCTTACAGTATGCTGTCAGCACGCACCGGTCACAGGCTGGCCGGTGTGAATGTCTTTCAATCTTCGCCAGGAAAGGAGGCGCGTCCCATGACTCGATTGCATTCTGTCAAAGTTCGCATGGTTCGATCCAAGATGCGCCTGCCTTCTGACCGGTAGCGATTACCGTTCTGCTCCTTCAGCCACGGGGGCATCTTGCCCCGTGGCTTATTCTGGCCTCCCGGCGCGCCCGCAGCCCGAAACGGCCAACCTTCGTGCCGCACCCAGCCACGGGGACATCTGGATCCGTGGCTGTGTCGCGCCTGGTGTCGGCAGGCCCGCGCCCAGCCAGGCCTGGCTGCGGCTCATGCAGGTCAGCGATACGATGTGGCACTCATCATCTTTCAAGGAGACTAACTTGATGGCGAAGGTAGATCGTCCGGTAAACAAGTCTGATTTCGACCCTGATCGACATCGCAAGGGTCAGCAGAAACGTGCGCGCCAAAAGTCCATTGAGGCCGAACGCAAGAAGTTCAAACGGAACCAGCAGCCCAAAGGGCCGCGGCGCAAGGACTGGATGCCCCTGGCCGGTGATGCGGCGCTGCCCGACGAATGGGATGACGGTGAGACGCTCTCTTTCGAGCGCATCATGCCGCCGGGCGAGGAGGAACGGCGGCGGGCACTGGCGCGCGCGGCCTTTGATCGCACCACAGCCCCTGTCTCGGCGTCACTTGGTGACGAGGATGATCCTTTCGCAGCCGATACGGCGCTGCAGGAGGGATGGGTCAGCGAGATCGCCAGCGGCCTTTGTCGTGTCCGGGTCGGCGATGAGATGCTTTTGTGCACCCTACGCGGCGTACTCCAGGCGCAGGAATCCAGCTTTACGAACGTCGTGGCGGTGGGCGACCGGGTGATCGTGCGCCGGGACGGTACGGAAAAAGGGGTGGTCGAGCGAGTGCTCCCCCGTCGCAGCCTGCTGGCGCGGCCCGATGTCTTCTACCCGCATTTGCAGCAGGCAGTCGTCGCCAATGCCGACCAACTGCTGATCGTCGCCTCCTGGCGCGACCCGGCAATCTGGTTCGAGTTGATCGACCGCTATCTGGTGACCGCGGCACGCAACCGGCTTCCGGCCCTGATCTGCGTCAACAAGATCGATCTGGCGCAGGACCGTGCCGACTGTGAACGTGGCCTACAGACCTATCATGCCCTAGACATCCCCTGCCTCTTTACCAGCGCCCAGACAGGGGACGGTATCGACAACCTGCGTGCCGCCCTGCACAACCGCACCACCGTGTTAGCCGGGCTCTCTGGCGTAGGCAAATCGTCCCTGCTGTCGGCGATGCAGCCAGGCCTCAACCTGCGCGTGGGCGTCGTCAGCGAGCACAGCGGCGAAGGCCGCCATACGACGACCCAGGCGACCCTGCTGCCGTTGGATGCGCAGACCTGGGTGGTGGATACACCGGGCATCCGCGAGTTTGGCCTCAGCGGGCTGACCCGATCACAACTCATCCCCTACTTCACCGAAATCGCAGAAGCAGCCGTCCATTGCCGCTTCCGCAACTGCACCCATCACGACGAACCCGGTTGCGCCGTCCGCGCTGCCGTTGCCAGCGGCGTCATCGCGCCCAGCCGCATGCACAGCTACCGGCTCATCTATGCCTCGCTCCCTGCGTAACCCTGGAGATGGGCTATTAAAGATTCAGTTGATGCTTGAAACGCACTCTGTTCTGATCTACAATCGCACACATCCCCAAATGGTCACCGATCCCCTTGGCGGCCTTCAGTCTGACTCGCCCCTACCGTTCAGAGAAGTGTGCCCCATAAGGAGGCTGTATGACGCATCCCTTTGCCGCGCAGCGCATTCAGCAGGCAGCAGGCGCGCTGGCCCCGCTGCTCCAGTTCTTGACCGACTCACCCTATGCACGCCTGATGGACAAACCGGGCGTGAACAATTTCACCCTGGGCAATCCCCATGAATTCCCGCTGCCAGCCATTGTCCAGGCATTTCAGCATTGGGTCGTGCCTCAGAACAAGGACTGGTTTGCCTATAACCAAAGCATTGAAAGCGCACAAACGGCAGCCGCCGCCGCGCTGCGCGCACGTCGCGGCCAACCTTATGCGCCCGAAGACATCCTGATGACCAACGGGGCATTTGCAGGGCTGTCGGTCTGCCTCATGACGTTGATCGACCCCGGCGACGAGGTGATCTTTATCTCGCCTCCCTGGTTCTTTTATGAATCGATGATCCTGGCCTATGGCGGCGTGCCGGTGCGTGTCCACATCGACGCGGCCACCCTTGACCTGGACGTGCAGGCGATTGCCCAGGCCATCACCCCACGCACGCGCGCCATCATCGTCAATTCGCCGCATAACCCCACGGGCAAGATCTATTCGCCCGCCACGCTCACCGCTTTGGGCGATGTGCTGCGCCAGGCGAGCGCCGCGCATGGACGCCCGATCTACCTGCTCTCCGACGAAGCTTACTACCGGATCGTCTTCGACGACCATCCCTATCCCAGCCCCACACAGTTCTACGCCCACAGCCTGATGATCTACACCTACGGCAAGACGTTACTGATGCCCGGCCAGCGCATCGGCTATATTGCGCTGCCCCCCGATCTCCCGAACCGCGCCGAACTGAGCCAGACACTCTTTGCCGCCCAAGCCCTGGTCGGCTATGCCTTCCCCAACAACCTGCTGCAGTATGCGCTGCCCGAACTAGAGGAACTCAGCATCGACCTGGCCCACCTCCAGGCCAAGCGTGACCATTTGGTGAACGGGATGCGCTCTGCGGGCTACTCGCTGCATGTGCCGGAGGGGACGTTCTACCTGCTGGTAAAATCGCCCTGGGAGGACGATCTCGCCTTCTGGGCCCTGCTGGCAGAACAGGATATCCTGGTGCTGCCAGGCGCGGTGTTCGAGATGCCCGGCTACTTCCGCGTCTCACTGACCGCCAACGACGAGATGATCGACCGCGCCCTGCCCGGTTTTGCCGCAGCCTTTAGCCACCGCAAAGCGGAAGAAATAGCCGGTCGTCAGTGATATCGGGCGTAGCGATCAGACCGTAGGTGCGGTTCGCAAACCGCCTGACCTGTTCGCGCGCGGCCAGCCATGTCAGGCTGCGAGCCTGACCTACAATGCTCCTCTGACTACTGATAACCGGCTACTGACGACTATCGTTCTCCAATTAACCGCCTTTAACTGCCCCTAGGTCAACTGTCCCAAGCGGGAAGGGGCCGAATGTCCCTGGCTTGATCGCGGCGGCTCGCCTATCCTGACCGTACGAAATGATCTGATCGTATGAGAAGGAGCCGAACGCGTGGACTGTCATAAGTGTCCTTCATTCACGCTTTGCCCCGATCAAGCGCCCGTGGTGCTGGTAGGCAACCCCAATGTCGGGAAATCGGTCCTGTTTGGTGCGCTGACGGGGCGCTATGTAGAAGTCTCCAACTACCCTGGCACGACCATCGAAGTCGCCGTGGGCACGCTGCACCACAACGGCAGCCCGCGCTCTGTGATTGACACCCCCGGCATTCAAAGCTTTATGCCGTTTTCCGATGATGAGCGGGTCACGCGCGATATCCTGCTGACGCACTCCCCGGCGACTGTCGTGCAGGTGATCGATACCAAAAACCTCCAGCGCGGCCTGCTGATTGCCCTGGAACTGGCCGAAGCCGGTCTGCCCTTTGTGCTGACCCTCAACATGGCTGACGAGGCGCAGCAGCGCGGCATCTCGGTGGACACCGAACAGCTTGCGCGCATCCTGGGGGTGCCGGTGAGCAGCACGGTTGCGACCCAACGCATGGGGCTGCAGGAATTGGTCGGCCAACTGGAGGAGGCGCGACCTGCGGCCTTTCGCCCGGCCTACCCGGCGGTCGTCGAGGATGCCCTCACCCGCCTGATCCCGCACATGCCCGCCAGCGCGCTCTCCGCGCGTGCATTGGCGTTGATGGCCCTAGCGGGCTGTGATGACCTGCTGGAGCGGCTGGGGCTGGGCGAGGTGGCATGCGGCGTAGTCCACAGCGAGCGAGCCGCTGTGGCCGAGGCCCTGGGACAAGCGCCAGGCATCGCCATCCAGCGTGCCCGGCTGGCCCAGGCAACCGCCATCCAAGAGGCTGTGTATCAACGTCGCGCCGTACCGCGCGTGTGGGCCGACCGCTTGGGCCGCTGGGCTGTCCACCCGGTGATCGGCTGGCCGATCCTGGCCGCGATCTTGTACCTGACCTATCTCTTTGTCGGCGTCTTTGGCGCAGGCACGCTGGTGGATTGGCTGGAAAGCGTGGTCTTTGGCGAATACCTGAACCCTGCCGCGACCTGGCTGGCGACCCATCTGATCCCGATTCCGCTGATCCAGGAGTTTTTGGTGGGCGAGTATGGATTGGTGACGATGGCGCTGACCTACAGCCTGGCGATTGTGCTGCCGATTGTCGGCACGTTCTTCATCGCCTTTAGCGTGCTGGAAGATTCAGGCTATCTGCCGCGTTTGGCCGTCATGCTCGACCGCGGCTTCCGGCTGATGGGGCTGAACGGCAAGGCAGTCCTGCCCATGATCTTGGGGCTGGGCTGCGATACCATGGCGACGATGACCACACGCATCCTGGAGACGCGCAAGGAGCGCATCCAGGTAACGCTGCTGCTGGCGTTGGGCGTGCCATGCTCGGCACAACTCGGCGTGATCCTGGGGATGCTGGGGGGGGTAGGCACGGCAGCCACCGCCATCTGGCTGGCCGTGGTGATCGGCGTGCTGCTGGTCGTGGGCTATCTGGCAGCCCGGCTGATCCCCGGTCGCCCCTCTGACTTTATCCTGGAACTGCCGCCGCTGCGCCTGCCCGAAACGCGCAACATCCTGCTCAAGACCGCGGCGCGCATGGAGTGGTATCTTAAGGAAGCCGTCCCTGTCTTTGCCATCGGTACGGCGGCGCTGTTCCTGCTCGACAAACTGCGCCTGCTGGCAGTGATCGAGCGTGGCATGGCCCCACTGATCGTCGGCTGGTTGGGGCTCCCCGTCGAGACGACCGGCGCATTCCTGATCGGGTTTCTACGCCGCGATTATGGCGCAGCCGGGCTGTTCGACGTGGCCCGTCATGGCGGGCTGGACCCGATGCAGACCGTTATCAGTCTGGTGGTGATCACGCTCTTTATGCCCTGCATCGCCAACCTGCTCATGATCATCAAAGAACATGGTCTCCGCACCGCCGCAGCCGTTTCCGCGGTGGTCTTCCCGCTGGCGTTTCTAATCGGCGGTCTCTTACGCTTGTGTTTCAACCTGATCCCTGGATGGATACTATGATGCGCTGCCAACTGTGTGGGTTTGAATTCGACCCTGATCAACGGACCTGTCATCCGGCCTGCCCGCTGCACAGCCGCTGCAACCTGATCTGCTGTCCCAACTGTGGCTATCAGGTGGTGGATGCCTCACGCAGCCGCGCTGCGGGCTGGTTGCGCCGCTGGTGGAAGGCCAAGACACCGGCCCAGACTGTAGACCCAACCACGCCCCCTGCGGCTGGCAGCAGCATCTGCCCTCTGGTGGACCTGCCTCTGGGAATCGAAGCCGAGATCGAGGCGATGGATGACCTCGACCCGGCGCGGCTGGCGCGTTTGAGCGTCTACGGGCTGTGTCCAGGCAGCCGGGTCTGCTTGCTGCAGCGTCACCCGGCCTGTGTGATCCGCAGCGGGGAAACCGAACTGGCCTTGAGCCGCGAGATCCTGGCGCAGATTCAGGTACGCCCGCTGCCCGCCGAGGCGTAACAGCGCAGACCATCGCCGCCATGCCTTTGAGGGCATGGCCAAAAAAGACACCCGCTCAAGCGGGCTGTCAGCAACAAGCCTGGGAGGGAGCCGATGCCGATCAATGCCCGTTTTACCCATACCAACCTGATCGCCGCTGACTGGCGCGCCCTGGTCGATTTTTACATCGAGGTTTTCGGCTGCGAGGTCGTGCCGCCCGAGCGAGACTATCAGGGCGCGGCGTTAGATGCGGGGACAGGGCTGCACGGCGCGCACCTGCGCGGGGTGCATTTACGTCTGCCCGGCTATGGCGATGACGCGCCTACGCTGGAGATCTACAACTACGCCACCCTGGCCGAACGCCCCCCGGTGGCGGTCAACCGGCCCGGCTACGGGCACATCGCCTTTGCAGTGGATGACGTCGAAGCGGCGCGCCAAGTGGTGATCGAGGCGGGCGGCGCACCTGTGGGCAAAGTCGTCACTCTCCAGACCCGCGATGGGCGGCACGTTACCTGGTGCTATGTCACCGACCCCGAAGGCAACATCCTCGAACTACAGTCCTGGGCGTGAGCGGCTAGGCCACCAATTTTGCGATAGCTCCCGACGCAGATGACGATTTTCATGGTCACCGCTGCTTCTGCCCAGCCTTGAGCAAGTGAATCATCTCAGCGATGCGCGCGCTTCGTGTTTCAGGACGTTTAGCGCTCTCGATCCATCGGATATATCCCTTCCGGTAGAAAGTGGCAAGGGATTCGAAGAATGTCTTTGCTTGCGGTTCGGCATCCAGGGCGGCGGCAATATCGGAGGCAAGGGTGGCGACTTGCGGCCCCTCTGGTGCAAGGATCACCGTAACGCTGTCGCCCACCGCGGCGCCGTTGTCACGCCGCCAGGCCGCACCGAGCGGCAGAAAATAGACGTCGCCGTCCGCCCCAAGTGTGCCACGAACCGCGCAGCCGTTGATCGATCCGGTTACATTATGCCGCTGCTTCACACCCCAGGTTTCATTCGGGTCAAACGGGAGCACAATGCGAGCTTTGTCGCCGGATTCGACGATCATCGTTTCGAAATTCTGTGTAGACAAAATATACCTCCTCGTTGGCCTGAACCGGACCTACTTCATTTTATGCCAACTCGTTCTGCTTAAGAACTGGTAAGTTTGTCGCTTGGCGCAGCTAAGTAGACGGCTGGCCAAAGTGCAGATTGGAGGGCTGCTACTTGGCACTGACCGCGCTTGCTGGTAGACTCGTCCCCAGCCCCCTTGTACGCTACGACCGGGGCCATTTTTGGGGAGAGTGAATCCGTATGAGCCAGGGAAAACGCAACCCATCGCGTTTGTTGTTTCATCGCCCGCCTGCCAAGCGCGATGAGGCACGGCTGCATGACGCCCGCGAAAAAGCCAACGAGTATCGCCAGGGCGATGATCGCCACGATCATGCCCGGCGCGATGTGCCCACGATGGACGAATGGAACAACCTCGTCAGCCAGCGCATCGAGGAAGCCATGCGCCGTGGCGAGTTTGACAACCTGTCCGGTCGCGGTAAGCCGATACAGGTACAGCGCGAGCCGTTTGTCCCAGAAGACCAGCAGATGGCCTTTAAGTTGCTGCAAAACAACGACCTGACGCCCGATTGGATCGCCGAGCGCAAGGAGATGCTGCGCCTCAAGCAGCAGTTTCGAGATCAGGTGCAGCAGATTGCACATGAGGCATTGGCGCAGTGGCATGCCGCCGACGATGCCGTTCGCCGCCAGGAGGTGTTGGCGACCTGGGAACGATGGCTGTTCCGCTGGGAAAACGAGATCCGCGAGATCAACCGGCGCATCCAGAACCTCAACCTCAAACAGCCGGTGGCGCATCTGGAAGTGATCAAACTGCGGCTGGAGGATGAACTGCATCATGCGGGGGTGCGCCGCAGCCTGGCGGAATCGTAAATTGGGTTGACATCAGTCGCGCCGGATGTATTCCGGCGCGTGTGGCCTTTCGACAACTGCATCCAGCCCCGCCTCAAGCCCCCGTCCAGGGGGCATTGTTTTGGAGCCGGGGGATCGATCCGCTGTCATCGATCCCAAGCTTTCCCACTTATGTCATCAATAACAGACAGTTCTGCTCCTTTCTCCCCAAGACACATCCCATAATGGCAATCATTGTAGCATCTTTTTCTCAATCTTCCGCAACTTTTTCCGATCCCGTTTCGTCATACCTATAGGACAGGTAGATGGCGCATATCCGCGCCGCCTGCGGATCGAAAAATGGGACGGCTGCCACACATGCCGCCCCAGAGAGGAAAAGTTGAGGAACAGAATGCGGTCACGTCATATTTTGATGCTCGTCGCGACCTTAGTTCTGATCGCCGCACTGGTCGCCGGGTTGAACCAGACCCTGCGCCGAGGCGCATCGGGCGGACCGGTCGCCGTTTTGGAAAATATTCGCGATTATGTCCCTGCCACCACGCCGGAGGGACCGGCCTATGCCGTGGATGCCAGCGGCCTCTATGTGGGGCAGCCGGGACACTGGCAGTTGATCCCCACCCCCGATGAGGTGATCGTCAGCGCAGTGGCCGTGGATCGGCGGCCCGCCGAGGATCGCTCTGGCGAGACCGAGTGGATTTACATCGGCGCAGCCAACGAACTGGCAATCTACCGCACGGGCGACCGTGGGCAGAACTGGCTGCGTGTGCCGCTGACCAACCAGTCTATCGGCGGCATCACTGACCTGGCCGTTGACCCCGTCCAGCGAGTGCTGTTGGCAGGCACTGATACCGCCGGGCTGTTCCGGCTGCGCGATGTTGGGTCGAGTGTAATCACGGGCGGCCAACTGCTGCTCGACGCGCCGGTGCGCCAGGTGGTGATGGACCCGAAGGGCAGCGGGCTGGCCTTCGCCCGCACCGATTGGGACCTCTACCGCGCCGAGCAGTTTGGGCTTAGGTGGATTCTGGTTGACGGCTTGCGCAGCAGCCCCACCGCACTGGCGCTGGCGGGCGACCCGGTCACCGTCTATGTCGGCACGGTGGATCGCGGGCTGCTTAAGAGCCAGGACGGGCAGACGTGGGCCACGGCCAACGCCGGGCTGGGCATTGTGCCCGGTTCGCGCCTGCATGTGGACACACTGGCCGCCGACCCCCTGCAGCCCGACGTGCTGTACATCGCTACCAGTTTCCTTTACGGCACGACCGAGGCGCATCATACGCCCAGCCGTGTGGCCGTGAGCAGCGATGGCGCACAGGCGTGGGAAACGTTGGGTGAAAGCGCCACACGCGTGGCGGAACTGCTGCCGGTGAGCGGGCAGACCGGGCAGGTCTACGCCTTGACCCTCGCCAGCCGCACGCCGCAGCCCATCGGCGAGACGCCCGCCATTGCCGTGGCCGAGCCGCCCACAGCGGAGGAAGGGCGCAGCACCGGCCTGCTGGCCTGGGCCATCGCCGGACTGGCCGCCCTGGCGTTGGGTTTCGCCGTGGTGAGCGACCTGCGCAGCCGCCGCCCCGTTTCTGCCCCCGACGCGGCATTGGAGACGCAGCCCGTCCGCAGCGACCCGCGATAATATATCCACTTTAAAGCTTACGTGACCGGCACTTGTAACGTGCCGGTCACTTTTTTTGTCGTATCCGCCAATGCTTTGCCGCCTCTTTCGCTCAATGTTACAATTTGCACAGAGTCTTCCGGAGAGAACCTGACACCAGGCATGGCCGCATGATGATTTGAACGGCCTCATTCCGGCGCCTTGCATAACGAATTTCGATTGCGAGCGAAGGAAACAGGCACTTGCATTCTTCCTCATTTCGACTGATCTCAACCATCGTTTCGATAGCCCTACTGGCT
>CAZYQJ010000047.1:12181-15735 GCA_964649925.1 uncultured Litorilinea sp. | reverse complement strand
AGCCGTTTGCGGGCAGCGCGCAAAGCGCAGCCGAGGTGACCCGTTATGTCAAGGAATCCGCGGCTCACATCCCGGTCATTGTCAAACTCGCGCCCAATGTCCCCAGCGTGGCGCGCATCGCCGTGGCCGTGGCCGAAGCCGGTGCAGACGCCCTGTGCGCCATCAACACCATGCCCGGCCTGGTGATCGACGTGAACAGCGGCCAGCCCATCCTTGCCAACCGCAGCGGCGGCGTGAGCGGCCCTGCGCTCAAACCGATTGCGCTCAAGTGCGTCTACGATGTCCACCGCGCCTGCCCCGACCTCCCGATCATCGGCACAGGCGGCATCACCACCGGCATCGACGCCCTGGAGATGGTCATGGCGGGTGCGACCGCGGTCGGCGTGGGCAGCGCCATCTACTACCGCGGCACAGACGCCATTGCCGCCATTCTTACCGAGATGCAGGCGTGGCTCGACGCACACGGCATCGCCGATCTGGCCGAGGTGCGCGGCCTGGCTCACCGCGAACCCATCTATGCCACCATGCCCAGCGGCGCGCCCATCCCACACGCCCATTGATCGCGTTCCTCCAGCACAGGCTGGAATCGTCCCGCAAGTCCGCAGGAACCTCACCCCTCTATGCTCAACGACAGCCCACACAGACATGCCCCAGGGAGAGGTTATGACAACACACAACGGTGATTTACCGACCTACAATCTCTATATCAACGGGCAGTGGCGGCCCCCCTGTGCCGAGCAGTACCGCCCGACCTTTGACCCCGCAACCGGAGAAGCCCTGGCGTATATCGCCCAGGCCGACATCGAGGATACGCGGATCGCCATTCAAGCGGCGCGCACCGCCTTTGACGACGGCTATTGGCCCTCGCTCACACCCGGCGAACGCTCACGGCTGCTGCATGCCGTCATCGATGCGATCGAGGCACGCCAGGATGAGATCGCCGACGCCGAGATGCGCGATGGCGGCTGTACCTGGCGCAAGGCCAACCTGATGGATATCCCGGTCGGGCTGATCCACTTTCGCCACTTCGCCAAGCTGGCCGACTTTGAACCGCTGGAACCCGTCCCGCAGATTTCGTTCCCGTCGCTCTCCTATAACTATGTGCGCCGTGAACCGATGGGCGTCTGCGGCCAGGTCATCCCCTGGAACTTCCCGTTCCTCATGGCGATCTGGAAACTGGCCCCTGCCCTGGCCGCGGGCAACACCGTGGTACTGAAGCCCGCCAGCTTTACACCCCTCAGCGCGCTTAAACTGGTGGAGATCATCCACGACACGGGCCTGCTCCCGCCGGGCGTGCTCAACCTGGTCACCGGCCCTGGCCAGGTCGTCGGCCCTGAGCTTTGCACCAATCCGCAGGTGGACAAGATCGCCTTCACCGGCAGCACAGAGGTGGGCCGCGAGGTCATGCAGCAGGCGTCTGGAACCATCAAGAAGGTCACGCTTGAACTGGGCGGCAAAAGCCCCAACATCATCCTCGACGACGCCGACCTGGATATTGCCGTGGACGGCAGCCTGTGGGCCGTGTACATGCACAACGGCCAGGCCTGCGAGAGCGGTACACGGCTCTTTGTGCCCTCGCGCATCTACGAACCCTTTATGGATCGCCTGGTCGAGCGCGCCGCCAGCCTCAAGGTCGGCCTGCCCGCTGACGGCTCCACCGACCTTGGCCCGGTGATCAGCGCTGGTCAACTCGCCTCCATCGAACGCTACATCCAACTCGGCCTGCAGGAAGGTGCGACCCCGCTGCTGCTCGGCAGCCGCCCCACTGACCCCGAACTGGCGAACGGTCATTTCATCACCCCGACCATCTTCGCCGATGTAGACAACCGCATGCGCATCGCACAAGAGGAGATCTTTGGGCCTGTGCTGTGCGTCATCCGCTATGACTCGGTCGAAGACGCCATCCGCATGGCCAACGACACGATCTATGGCCTGGCCGCCGGGGTCTGGAGCAGCGATGTCGAGCGCGCCATTGATGTCGCCAACCGGCTGCGCGCCGGGACCATCTGGATCAACGACTATCATCTGATCAGCGCCGAGGCGCCCTTTGGCGGCTACAAACAGAGTGGCATCGGCCGCGAACTCGGCACATGGGGTCTCCACGAATACCTGGAGATCAAGCATATCCATGTGGACCTGACACGCACGCGTTCGGGCAAGTTCTGGTATGACATCGTCGTGCCGCAAGGGTAACGGGTGCAGCAGTTGGCCATAGGGGCCGTTTTTCTCCAAGCCCGGCCCCTTATATAATGCGGGTCATATGTACACATCGACCTCGCGCCCGCCCGCTCGCGCCTTCTCCTGGCCGCCTCACCCTTTCCGCATGCTGGCCGCAGCCGCCGGGCTGACGGTACTGGCCGCGCTGCTGGCGCTGCTCCCTCTGCGCGCCGCGATACTGCTGGCCCTCTCCGGTGCGGGCACGCTCGTCATCCTGCGCTGGCCCTGGATGGCCTGGCTGCTGCCAGCTGCCGCGCTGCCCATCGCCAGCAGCGTCCGCTTTGGCCCGATCAGCGCTACCGAACTACTGATCGCCCTGGCAGCCTGGATGTGGCTGGCCGCCGGTGCAGCCCGCCGCTCGCTGCGCACCACCCACCACCCGATCCTGATCCCGCTGTTGATCTATGTATTGGTGCTGAATCTCTCCCTGCTGAACGCCCAAGATTTGGGCGAAGCCGCCAAAGAAATGGTAAAATGGGTCGAATTTGCCGGTGTGCTCTTGATCCTGCCCTCGGTGTTAACGCCAGGGCGGGCGCGATGGATGGCCGCGGCGCTGCTGCTGGCCGCTATCGGGCAGGCACTGATCGGACTTTACCAATTTGTCTTTCAAGTCGGCCCGGAGTGGTTTGTGCTGTATGACCGCTTTATGCGTGCCAGCGGTTCATTCCGCCAGCCCAACCCCTTTGCGGGCTATCTGGGGCTGACCCTGCCCATCGCGCTGAGCCTCTCGCTCTGGGGCATGCAGAGTCTGCTATCCAAGCGCGCTAGCCTGGCTGGGATCGCCTGGGCAAGCCTGTACCTGGTCGCGACAGGGCTAATTGCCGCCGGGCTGCTCGCCAGTTGGAGCCGGGGAGCATGGTTGGGCGCGGCCGCCGGGGCGCTCACGGTGATGATCGTCCACAGCCGCCGCAGCGCACTGCTGGTCGCAGCCGTGACGCTGGTGCTGCTGGTCGCCGCCCTGCTCGGCACGCTCAACCCGGCCTGGATTCCGGGCAACGTGGCCGCGCGCTTCCAGGATCTACCGGCGTACTTTGGCTTTGTAGACGTGCTCAACCAGCCGGTCACGGATGAAAACTTTGCCGTGCTGGAACGTCTGGCGCACTGGGTGGCCGCGCTGCGGATGTTCGCGATCGCGCCCTGGCTGGGCGTGGGGCCGGGCAACTATGAAACCGTCTACCCCATGGTACGGCTGCCGCTCTGGGAAGAGCCGCTCGGCCACGCGCACAACATCTATCTGAATGTGCTGGCCGAAACCGGGGTAATCGGGTTTACCGCCTTCCTCACCTGATGGGGGGCAGCAGTCGTCTGGGTGTGGCGTTGCACCCGCGCCGGGGCAT
>CAZYQJ010000047.1:0-12171 GCA_964649925.1 uncultured Litorilinea sp. | reverse complement strand
CGCGGATGCGACCCTTGGCCGAAACCAGATAGGCGTGGCGGTCCGCCGCGGTGGGGCGCGGCACCCGCGCCGCGGCATGGCCTGGCCGTCATCGCGCCTGGGGCCGGGCGCTGGCCGCCGGACTCTTGGGTGTGCTGGCCCACCTGGCTGTGCACAGCCTCTTTGATAGTCTCTTTGTGCAGGGCATCTACTTGCACCTGGCTTTTTGGTTCGCCTTGCTGGCAGCCGCACAGGGTTCCAGTGCTGCCGGACAATCGGAAAGTGAAGCGATCACTTGTTGATGACATCCGTTCGCCAGTTCGCCCGATCCAACCGCAAAGAAGTCAAACGCTTCGTCAAATTTGCAATCGTAGGGGCGGCTGGTTCCATCACCGACTTCTCTGTCCTCAATCTCTTGGTGCAGCTTGTGGGCGCGCCGCTGGTGATCGCCAACACGATTAGCTTCACCGCCGCTGTCATCCAGAATTTCTTGCTCAACCGGCGTTGGACTTTTCCTGAAAGCCAGGAACGCCAGGCATCCGGGCAACTGGCGCAATTTGTGATCGTCAGCGTCATCGGCCTGGGGCTAAACCAACTGGTCTTTCTGACGCTCCATCACTTCTGGGATACCTACTGGATCAACTGGTACGGGGCAGACATCGGTTTTATCGTCAGCTATAACATTGCCAAGTTGTTCGCTATCGGCGTCGTTCTCTTTTGGAATTTCACAGCCAACCGGCTGTGGACCTATCGCGGCCTCTAGCCGTCGCTACTGTGACACGGATCGCAATCGATTACACGCCTGCCATACGCCAGCAGGCGGGCATCGGGCGCATCATCCGCGGCCAAATACAGGCGCTGCTCACCGCTCCCCACGGCTATGAACTCCGGCTATTCTTGGTAGGCCGCGCCACGCCCGCTGAACGCGCTATGGCCCCGCTGCCCTTGGCGACAACCCTGTTCGACGAGCGCACCATGGTTCGCCTCTGGCATCGACTCAATGTACCCTGGCCGCGCGTGGACTGGTTTACCGGCGGGCCGCTTGACCTTCTCCACGCCACTGATTTTGTCCTGCCGCCCAGCAACGCCCGGCGTACGCTGCTCACCGTACACGACCTGGCCTTTCACTTCTACCCAGAGGCGGCCATGCCCAGCCTCCATCACTATCTCAACGTGGTCGTGCCGCGCAGTGTTCGCCGCGCCAGCCACATCGTCGCCGACAGCCACAGCACCGCCCGCGACCTTGAAGAGGTGTGGCACATCCCGGCCGAGCGGATCACCGTCGTGCAGGGCGCGGTCGATCACAATCACTTTCGCCCAATCGAGGACGCGGCGACGCTGGCCGCGGTGCGCGCCCGCTATGGGATCGGCGGCCAGCCCTATATCCTGGGCCTTAGCCGCCTGGAGCCGCGCAAGAACTTCACCCGCCTGATCGAAGCCTTTCACCAGGCGCGCCAGGCTGCCCGCCTACCCCACCACCTGGTCATCGGCGGCAGCAAGGGCTGGCTCTATGACGCCATCTTTGCCCGCGTGCAAGAACTCGGCTTGCAGGATGTCGTCCACTTCCCAGGCTTTATTGACGATGCAGACTTGCCCGCACTTTACAGCGGAGCCGATTTCTTTGCCTATCCCTCACTCTATGAGGGCTTTGGCCTGCCCATTGTCGAAGCGCTGGCTTGCGGCACGCCCGTACTGACTGCCGACAACTCCTGTCTGCCCGAAGCCGCCGGAGATGGCGCGCTTTATGCCAACGCCACAGACGTGGATAGCATTGCCGCCGCTATCGTCCAACTCGCCACCGACGCCGACCTGCGCCAACATTTGCGAACCGCAGGGCTGGCCCATGCTGCCGCCTTCACCTGGGAGCGCAGCGCACAACAACTCTTAACCGCCTATGCCACCGCACTTGCCTAGCCGCCGTTTCGCCCGCACAACCCAACCAGAGGCCGCCAACGTCATGCAACCGCGCACTGTGTCCGAAACCGCGCTCACGCTCACCACGTTCATGCAGCCGGAGCATTCCAACAGCCTGGGAACGATCCACGGTGGCGTGATCCTCAAACTCTGCGATGAATGCGGCGGGATCGTCGCCAGCCGCCACGCCCGCCGCCCTGCCGTCACCGTCACGGTCGACAGCGTGACCTTCCACCGGCCCGTCCATGTCGGCGAGGTGTTGTTTGTCCACGGGCGCATCACCTATGTGGGTACGACCAGTATGGAGGTCGAACTGCGCGTGGAGGCGGAAAGCCTGGTTACGGGCGAGGTCAGCCACACGAACAGCGCGTACTTTGTGTATGTCGCGCTCGACGATGAGCTGCGACCCACGCCGGTTCCCAAACTGAAGCTAGAGACCGACGAAGAGCGGCAGCGCTTTGAGGAAGGTCGCACCCGCCAGGCCGCGCGCCTCGCCCGCTCGCGCTGATCGATCATGCGCCGCTGGATCATCCCGCTCGCTTGTCTGGTGACACTGGCCGGTTTCTTTGGGCCGTGGGTACACCATACCGCCGCCGCCCTGGTGATCACGGGGCTAGACCTGGGAGAGTATGTCAAGTTCCTGCCCGGTGTGCGCCGCGGTGAGATCTGGCTGTGGCGGCCCGGGTTCTATGCGCCGCTGGTTGCCGTCAGTGCTGCCTGCGTGCTCGCCGCCTACCGCCGCGAGTTCCGGTACAGCGTCCTGGCGCGCGCCTTGATCCTGCTGATGGCGCTGATCAGCGCGCTCAACCTGCTGCCTCCGGCCTGGACACCCGCCCGCCTGCTGGAGCCGGAGTTCCGCTGGCAGACGGCATCGCTTGGGCTGCTGCTGGTGGGGTTGGGGTTTAGCCCGTTTCTTGCCTTGCTGCCCCAACGCGCCGCCGCTATTGTGGTCGCGATCCTCGGCCTGGCCGCGTTGATCTTTCCAACACAAGGGTTTCTCGCCGTGCTCCCTGCCATCGGCGAACTGATGGCGCGCCCCCTGATGCCCGCCTGGGGCATGTGGATCACCCTGGTGGGGCTGGTCGCGCTGATCGCCGCCTGGTGGATGCCAGAGCGCATACTAGAGAGGGGAAAATGACGCATGCAGCTTGGTGTGATGAACAACCCGCGCAAACCGCTGTTGGACGAAATCGCCTGGATCGCCGCCAACGGGTTTGACTACATTGACCTGACCATCGAAGCGCCCGCCGCAGCCCTCGAAACCACCGACTGGCCCACAGTCCGCCAGGCCATTGAGGACGCCGGGCTGGGTGTGATCTGCCATGCTGCACCCTACTTTCCCATCGATAACCCGTCACCGGCCGTGCGCCAGGCTGCGCTGGACGAGTTGCGCCGCTGCATCGACGTGGCAAAGCGCTTAGGCGCACCGCTCTGCACCACCCACTTCCGGGGCTGGCCCGACTATCTGACCGATGACCTGGGCTATGAATACTACCGCCAACTCTTTGATATCCTGCTGCGCCACGGCGAGGAACAGGGTGTCGAAGTCGCCCTTGAAAACAGTTCCGACAACCGCCACCAACTCAAGCACTTCCGCGAGATCTTCCACCGTCTACCGCGCCTCAAACTGCTCTTTGACATCGGCCACGGCAACGTCAACACAGCCAAGAGCATGACGCGCGATTATCTCTTCGCCCTGGCCGACCGGCTCGCCCATGTGCATCTGAGCGACAACGACGGTCAAGGCGACGACCATCTGCCCATTGGCGCGCCGCGCCGGGGCGGGATAGACCTGCGCCACGAACTGCGCGGGCTGCGTAGCTTTCGCTATGACGGCACGATCACGCTGGAAGTGTTTGGGGATCGGCGCTGGTTGATTGCCAGCGCCGATTGGGTACGCCAAGAATGGGAACGGGCGGACTGATCGGCTAACCGCCCTCCGGCTGTGCAACCGCCGTCTCCGGGATGCTCACCGCATCTTCGATGGGCACAGGCGTTGGAATCAACTCAGGGAACGGTGTCGGGGTGGCAGCAGACGCCGGAGCATCGGTGCTGGCGAGAATAGGCACGCCATCCGGCACGGGCGGGCAAGCCTCCACATTTTTGCTGTAGGCGTCAACCATCGCCGGGGCCGACCAGATCCCCTCGATCACCGCTTTGACGCGCTGCGGGTCGTTGATCACCAGAACCGCCGCCCCGCGTTCAGTCGTGTAGCTCTGCAGTTCGCGCAAGGTAATCCCGCTTGACCGCACGTTCTGGGCATCCAGGCTTACGCCAAAACGGATCAGGTCGATGACCTGCAAGAGCGTCAGGTCAGTGCTGATCGCATCTTCGAACGCATTCCACAGGGCCGGGATCTTGGGCAGCAGGTTGGCGGACAGCACCTGATCACGTAACGCCCACAAGAACTGGCGTTGGCGTTGGGACCGGCCAATGTCACTCTCGCGCAGCCGCAGCCGCACAAACCAATAGGCCGATTCACCGTCCAAATGCACGTCGCCCGCAGGCAGCGTGTAATATTCCCAGCTATTGGTGTCCAGGTTCAGGATCGGCTCGTAAAATGGACAATCCAGGTGGACGGTCACGCCTCCTACCGCGTCCACGATATCCTGAAAGCCCGTCATCTCAAACCGCACCCAATGCGTGGTGCTGATCCCTAATGTCTGGCTCAAGACCAGCGAGACAAGCGCCGGGCCGCCCCCCTCCACGCGCGTGATGCGCTCGCCAATATAGTCCACCTGGTTGATGCGCCCATACCCGTAGTTGGGGATCTCCAGATAAAGGTCGCGCGGGATGCTCAATACAGCCGCACGCTGGCGTGGGCGGTCTATGCCCACCACCATAATCGTGTCCGTGCGCCAGGTCTCATCGACCGACCGGCGATCCGTGCCCATTATCAGATAGTTCTCGGTCTCGCTCCACACAAATGCAGGCCCCGCAGAGACTACTGCCTGAACATCCGCCGGTGGCGGGCCTTCGGGCACAGGCACTTGGGGAGGATAGGCGTGCGGCCCAAAGGGGGGCACCGGCACAGGCCCATCCGGCTTCAAGACCACGGTATCCGGTGAAGGGGTCGGCAGCCCCACAAAGACCTGCTGGCCGCATCCTGCCAGCGTCGCTGCAATGAGAACAGGTAAAAAGAGATAAATCCAGCGTGCCAACGTGCGATCCAACCGTAGATCATCCTTCACAGATTGCATACTCGTTTTGCCTCGCCATCTCGCGCACGCCTCACCTGTGAAGCGCCATCACATCAGCCAAGTCGTCGGCGCACGCGACACAGAGATTCGAACACCTGGGTAGAGATCGCAAAGTGCCAGCGGTGTCCCTCCCAGAACTCGTCCAGATTGCGCTGACCAGCCTCTTCATAGGCATATGCCTGATAGACCATCTCCAGCTTATCGGCGTCTCGCACCAGCCGCGCTTCGGGCGTTTCTGCACGCGCATACTCCTGCCAAAGCGCCAGGTACTGGGCGGATTCACCCCCAAAGAGGGCATGCAAGGCGCGTTCCTCGGCGGCATGTTTGGCCGTCTCCCCCAACATCTCCGTAGCCCGCCGGGGAAGATCGGTCAAAGTCGCTTCGGCCAAATCATGCACCAGCGCGATCTGGACGACCTTGCCCGTGTCCAGGGGCGCGGCCAGCCCGTAAACATCGGGTGCGCGGTTGATCTCATTGGCTAATGCAAATGCCAGGAGCGCCGTTGCCCATGTGTGCTCCGCCACCGATTCAGGCTGCGCCACCCCTGCCAGCAGCCAGCCTGTGCGCGGCAGACGCTTGAGCGCGCCTGCAGACGCCAGAAGCCGGAGCACTAACTGTTCAGCCGCTTCCACAACAACCCCAACGCCTGGTTGCCAATGCGCGTGACGGTAGGGTCATCCTGCCCACCAAAGGGATAGGAGATCGTCTGCACCCCTTCGGGGGCTGCCAACGCCAGCCAGGTGTGACCGCTGGCCGCGCCGTACATTCCTTCGTTGGCGCCGCTTGTGCCCGACATGACGATAGCCAGGTCGCTCCCCGTGGTTCGCAGGAGTGCGATAGCCGCCGCCTGTACCTGCTCTTCACCGGCCACCTCGTCGCCGTTGGGCAACAAAGACCGTACTTCCAATGGAAGTGACATATCGCCGATGCGCCAGCTTGCCTTCACCGGTGTATAATCAGCGATTGCCGCGCCTAAGCGCTGCGCCACCAGTCCGCCCGTGTTGCTTTCCACCAGCGCAACGGTCGCCTGGCGGGCCTGTAACAACCGAGCGACAACCGCCTCAAATGGTTCCCCTGCATTGGCGCTGTAGATGTACTCGCCAATACGGGTGCGGATGATTTCCTCCACCTCATCGAGGAGCCGCTCTGCTTCGGCGGCACTGGCCCCACGCGCCGCAATCCGCACATCACATTGCGCGGTATGCGCCGCCAGCCCCACGGTGGGGTTGGCGCTGTCCATCAGATCGCGCAGCCGGTGATCGACCGCGCTCTCACCAATGCCAATCGTGCGCAAAATGCGCCGCCGGATGATCCCCGTATTGCCCGCGCGCTGCCGCAGATAGGGCAGCACCGTTTCCGTCATCAAGTGCTTCATCTCGCGCGGCACGCCCGGCAGCGCGATCACCGTGCCTTGCGCCGTCTCCACAATAAAACCGGGCGCAGTGCCGACCGGGTTCTCGATCAGCGTTGCGCCCTGTGGGATCATCACTTGTTGCAGATTGTTTTCGGTCATCTGCGAACCAAAACGGGCAAAGCGCGCCTTGAGCGTTTCCAGCGCGCCTTCATGCAGCACCAGCGGGCAGCCTGTAGCGGCGGCGATCGCGTCGCGCGTGATGTCGTCGGCAGTAGGCCCCAGCCCGCCGCTGACCAGGATCACATCGCTGCGGCGCAGCCCCAACTCCAGCACCTCGCGCACGCGGCCAAAGTTGTCGCCAACCGTGCTCTTGTAATACAGATTGATCCCGGCCTCACGCAGTTGCTGCGCCATCCACGCTGCGTTGGTATCTACAATTTCGCCCAACAAAATCTCTGTGCCGGTTGTGATGATCTCGGCACGCAAACCCGGCGTGGCCGCCGGGCCTGGCTCGCTGCTGCTCATACCCCTCCTGGCAACGGTTACATGATCAGGGTCTACATCATCAATGAGATCTGCGCTCGGAGCGACTTGATCCGGTCAGCGACATCCGTCCGTCCGGCCTCGCGCATCTCGTTCTCGATGGGCCGCAGTGTATCCACAAATTCCTTGGTCAACAGCGACCGATTTTCCTTAATGAGTTGACGTAACTGTGTCTCATCCGGTGCGCTCAACAAACTATTCAGCAATCTTATCTCTTGCGGCATGTTTTCTTGCAGAATCGAGACCGCCAGTTCATAGATCTGGCGCAGACGACGCGCAGCCGCAGTCGCCTTGCTGTGTTCCGCCTGTTGGGCATTGGCAGCCAGCAAGGCCAGGAACGTCTCGTCGATCTCCTCGGCGTGCTCGCGCAACACCGCAGCCGGGTCTTCAGCCTGTAGGACCTCCTGGATCAGCATCTGCGCCTGCTGCGCCATCGCTTCCTGCGTCTGCTGTTGGCGCTCCCGCGCTTGCTCTTGCATCCCCAACAGGAAGTTACGCAGTTCTTCCAACTGCTTCGTCTCTTCAGGCGAGGTCGCCTTCTCGATGCGTTCGCTCAAGGCCATCAGGAACTGGTAGTCCAGCAATGTGCCGACCGCTACGGCCATCGTGCCGACTATCTGCTGGCCGTCCTCGCCTGTCCAGGCATCGATGACCATATCCAGGATGTCCTCACGCGTGGACTGCGGTGTGATCTTTGCCAGCAGGCCGCGGATCCGGTCTTGCAGTGCCTTGACGGCCTGGCCCGCTTCGGTCTTTTCCAGGAGTTGTTCGCGCAGCGTCATCAGCAGTTGCAGTTCATTCTGCTGGCCCTGACTGCGCGCCGCCAGAATAATTTGATCCAGCAGCGCAAAAAAGTCACGATCGACCAAGTGCGCGCCGCGGCTCAAGGCAATCTCTAGCGCCTTTTCGTCGTTGACCAACCCTAGCAGGCTTTGCAGCAGCGTGGTTTGGTCGCGCTGGCGGCGCAGCATTTCGGGCGTCACACCCTCGAACTCCCACAGCTTTTCCATAAAGTGCTGCCAATCCACATACTGCTGGGGCTGGAGCATATAGCCGCGCCGCGCTTCGGACGGGATCTTGCGCATCAACATCTGCGTCAGATCGCCGATGGCCTTTTGACGCTGCAAATCGTCGCGCCCGCTCTCCATCGGCACATAGACACCCAGGAAATTATGCTCCGGGTCATGCACCAACAGCGGCGCGCCCAGCGTTCCCCCCGTCCCGCAATTGGGGCAGACACCCACATTTACCTGCCCGCCCAGGAGCGGTGCGCGCAGTTCCGGGTTTGCACCCAGATCAATGATCGAAAAGACCGGCACGACATACGGCGTGCCGCAAGCCGGGCACTGGATCTGCGCCCCTCGCGGCGGGAACAACAACTCCGGCCGCTGCTGGTTTCGACCACGCGGCTCGCTCGGCGGTGTCTGTTCGCCTGCATCCGGTGCTTGCGGCGCAGCCTCCGCCGGTTTCTCGGCAGGGGCAGACTTTTTAGGCGTCGTCACCCCCTTTGGCAGTTCTATTTTGGATTCACCCTCCGGGCGCGGTTCCTGACCAGGCAATAATATTCCACTCATTAGAGTTCCTTTAATCCAATTGATTCGTCCTCATTACCGAAGGTCATTGTACCGCACAACGCAATGCGATCCCAAGCCTGCTCGCGGCCCAATGCGCTGTGATGTTGACTTGGTCGAAAGGCCGCCGATATAATTCACTTGTTTCGAGCGCGCACGCCTGTGATCAAACAACCGCTCAACCCTTGACAAAGGAGTTTGTGCATCTTGCCCACCTCTGCCATTCGTGCCTGCGTCGACCGCATGCTGCCCGACGAGTTGCTGTTGGAGTCCATGCGCCAGTCAGTGGCTGAAAACCCGCTCAACGCCCCTGTGATGAACCGGCGTATGCTGCCGCCGGGCGTCATGCCGGACCTACCACAGCAGTACCTTGCGGCCATTACCGGCAAACTCTGGAAACCAGGGCGTACGCTGCGCGTGCGCTTTCTCGACGGCGACCCCCAAGTGCAGGAGCGTATCCCGCCCTTTGCCCACGTCTGGAGCGTCTACGCCAATATCAAATTTGAATTCACCGACGACGAAGACGCCGAGATTCGCGTCTCGTTTCAGAGTGAAGGCTCTTGGTCGTATATCGGCACAGACGCACTCGTCATCCCCAAAAGCCAGCCCACGATAAATTTTGGCTGGCTGACCCGATCGCTGGGGGATGATGAATATTCGCGCGTCGTCACCCATGAATTCGGACATGCCCTCGGCTGCATCCACGAACACCAAAACCCATCGACCAATATACCCTGGGACAAAGAGGCTGTCTACGACTATTACCAGGGGCCGCCCAACTACTGGACGCGTGAGCAGGTCGATCTCAACATCTTCACCCGCTACGGGGCCGACATTACGCAGTTTTCCGACTTCGACCCACAATCTATCATGCTCTACCCGATCCCCAATGAACTCACCCTGGGCGATTATGAGGTGGGCTGGAACCGCGTGCTGTCCGACACTGATAAGAAATTCGTGGCCGCGCTCTATCCCTTTGCCGAAAAACCCACCAATGAGCTTGTGGTGGACGGGCCAGCCACGACCGGCGAGATCGGCCAGTTCGGAGAGGTGGACAGCTACACCTTTGTCATTACGCAGCCGGGCGAATACCGTATCGAGACCGAAGGCGAACTGGATGTCGTGATCACCCTCTTTGGCCCGGACGAGGAAACGCGCTTTGTAGGCATGGACGACGACAGCGGGCGGCGGCTCAACGCGCGGCTGGTGGTCGCGCTCCAGCCAGGACGCTACTTCCTACGCGTGCGCCATTACAGCGGCACGCGCACCGGCGAATACCAAGTCGGCGTCTACCACCACTCCCCCACCTGAAGGCTTGCCGTTGTGTCCGCACCCACCCACGATTCCCCTAGCCACTATTATTGCGTTGACCGTCTTATCACGCCGCTGCCGCCGCCAGACCTACCCAACAGCGATGCGCTGCGCCTGGCTGCCCTGCGTGCCAAACTCTGGCCGCCGCACCAGCGCGTGCTGCATGTGCGCTTCCTGAACGGCGACCCGCGCCTGCACGCCAAGATCGCTGCCTGCGCCGCCGAGTGGGGCCGCCATGGGGCCATCGAATTGGTCTTCGACAACGCCCCCGATGCCCAGATACGCGTGGGCATGACGCCCGGCGCATCCTGGTCGCTCCTGGGGACGGATGCGCTGCACCCATCCATCGGCCCCGATGAACCGACGATCAACTTTGGCTGGCTCACCACGGCCATCCCCAACGACGAGTTTGCCGCCGTGGTGCTGCATGAGTTCGGCCATGCGCTCGGCTTGATCCATGAACACCAAAGCCCTGCCGCGGCAATCCCCTGGAACCGCCAGGCGGTCTACGACTTCTACTCCGGACCGCCCAACTTCTGGAGCCGGGAAGAAGTTGACCGCAATATCTTCGCTCGCTATGCCGCCACCGAAACCAACTATAGTGAATTCGACCCCTTGTCGATCATGAGCTATCCTATTCCCCGGGAATTCACGCTAGGAGATTTTACGGTGGGTATGAACCGAACCTTGTCGCCAACCGACCGGCGTCACTTCGGATCCCTGTATCCGTTTCTCAAGACTTAGCCTCCGGAGCGCCAGTACCTATGCCACCATCGCGTTTGCATCACGCCGGGCTTGTTCTATTCCTTGTGTTGGCGCACCTCTTGCTTGGGAACCCGGTCGCACCGCCGCGGGCCGCAGCGCAGGGCGTGCCGCCGGTCGTCTATCTCCAGTACAACACAGACCTTGACCTTGAATCCGATGGCCTGTTGCACGTTCGCATCGTGCAGCAGATCGGCTTTGGCGACGAGTTCTCCTCCGCCTTCTTTGACATTCCCAGGGCGTTCACCACCGACATCCAGAATGTGCGCGTGCTGGAAGCGACCACCCAAGCCGGGCATCTGAACCCAGAAGCCGCCGATTTCGCCCCCATCTCCTTCTCCACGGTGGAGAACCCGGACTATGTGTCGGTCGAATGGGAATACGAGCGCACCGACCCCGGGGACATCCGCAGCTTTGTGATCGAGTATGACGCGGTGGGCGTGCTCTGGCTTTATCCAGAGAGCGACCTGTTCCGCTGGCAGGCCGTCCACGCTGACCGCAGCGGCGTACCCGTTGAGTCCAGCGTCGTGCGCATCACCCTGCCTCCCGCTGTCCCCCTCGACCGCGTGGACATCTCCGCCAGCGGCCCATCCCATCATGTGGAACAGCAGGGGGGGACATTCGTCTTGACCTCCGACGATCCGATCCCCGATGGTCAGGCCTTCGAGATCGAAGCGCGCTTCCCCCATGGGCTGCTCAACGCAGCAGTACAGGAGTGGCAGCGCGCCTGGGATGCGGAAACGCTGGCCGTGGAGGTCGACAGCTTTCACGCCGACCTGACCATCCGGCCCGACGGCACGATCCACGTAGCGGAGACCACCACCCTGATCGTCCGCCAAAGCACACTGCATCAGGGCTTTCGCACGATCTCGCTGCTCTACCTGGACGATGTGACCAACTTCCAGGTCAGCCAGGACGGCCAGCCCCTTAACGAGAACCCCGACGGCTGCACCGGCTGCTATGCCGTCCGCCGCGTGCCGAAACCTGATTCCTGGATCTACTATGACCCTGACCTGGAGGAAACGGTCATCCAGGAGAACAACAGCGGGCGCGTGAGCGTGGATTGGTATGGAGCGCCGCGCCAGGCGCCCGACAGCACGACCATCGATATGTCCTTTGATGTGGTCGGCGCGCTGCGGATCGCGCCCGACAGCCAACTGCTCGTCTGGCCAGTCACGCCCGATTACGGGCTGCCCATCGACCAGGCCTCCATACGCATCCACCTGCCCCCCGACGTCAGCCCCGACGAGGTCACCGTCGAAGGCCCGCCAGGTCAAGGCGCGCCGCATGTAGTCGACGCCAATACCATCGAACTGCACTTCGACGGCCCGGTCGCTCCCGGATCCTGGTCGCTTGCCTTGACCCTGCCGGGTGGTGCAACCAGCGCAGCAACCCCGGCCTGGCAGTCACAGTTTGATCAAGTCATCGCCGAGGCCGATGCCGCCGCGGTCGCCCAGGCGCGCACGCGTCTCTTGCTGCGTTTTCTGGGCATCCTTCTCCTGGCCGGTGCCGGGCTGGCAGCGGTCGTCTATTGGAT